>NZ_AJXD01000096.1:0-145845 GCF_000264725.1 Acinetobacter sp. HA
AATGCCTCATTCATGAGGCATTTTTTATGAGAATAATTTCGCAGTTTTAATGCATCCGGCTGTGTAGAATTTGAATAAACCAGTCCTGTTGACGGTATTCTTCAAATGCTGGATGTTGATCTACCAGTTCCAGATCAAAATTGTTCAATTTACTGTATTTATTTAACCAGTGACGGGTCATAGCCGGTTCTTTTTTGCTTGCTGAGGCATATGCCAGGAAGAAATAGATATCTGCATGCTCATAACGGCTCATCGGTTTTAAAATCTGCTGGGTAATCAGTGCATAGCGATTTTCTTTTGTGAGTTCAAAATAGATCATGTAGGCTTTAGCCAAATGCAATGACAGATTGATATACAGATCGAGAGGCATTTCTTCAAACTCGATTCGGCCTTGTTCCAGCAGAACAATCGCTTCTTGCAGGAAATGTACCTGTTCCTGACGTAACTGACTGATCGCTACCAGTTGCAGGCGAAGGTCAGCCCGTTCAAGCGCCAGCTCAGGGGTATTGCCATTTAAAAATAGCTGATCTGTTTCACCAATGCGTGCAATGATCTCTTTGGTGGTTGGTCGCATGAACGCAGTCCTCGTGTCTTAATGATTGGTATATGAGGATGATTGTCTGCTTTTAAAGACTAGATTAAAGAGGTATCTGAGCGTAACCACGCGGTAATGGATAAACGTTGATGTTTGGCTACTAATACTTCGTGCAATAAGTCACTTTGGAAGAATGCTAAACGGTTGGGCTTAGGTGAAATCGTATGCCACTGTCCATTTTTATCTTGTAAATGTAGTTCACCCCCCCAGTCATCTTGCCATTCTTCATGCAGATAATATACCGAGGAAATCATACGGCCATTCTTACCTTGCGGGTTATCGCGGTGAAGAGCATAGAATTCACCTGCGTTATAGCAGGCAAAATGTGCTTCGACATCTTTAATACCCAAATAAAATGCGCGGTTTAAAACTTGAGAAAATTGTTGCAGGGTTTCGGTATGTTGGTGAGAGATTTGAAATTTAGGTTGTAACCAAAGAATATGATCACTGCGGATGTTGCTTACTACGCCATTTTGAATCGCGGCATCACGAAATTCGTTTAAGTGACTTAGGCATTCTTGACTGACCGCATGTTGATATTCAATTGAATAAGCACCGTCAATAACACTAAAGCCATGTTGATCTAAATCATCTAAGATTTGATCAACATTCCAATCCCCTGGGATGACAACTGCTTCCATTTTTCAATTCTCGAGCGTGTGGTAAAAAAGGTTTGCTATTTTAGAGCAATAATCGTTTCTGAACGAATCAGTTTTTCATGTTAAAATAGCTATTGATCTTAGGAATAATTGAAACATGAATTATCGTCACCACTTCCATGCAGGCAACTTTGCCGATGTCATGAAGCACGTGTTATTGCTTCAGATTTTGTCTCGCCTTAATAATAAAGACAAGCCATATCGTTATATTGATACGCATGGCGGCGCAGGTAAATATGACTTGTCGACTTCAGAAGCGCAGAAGTCTGGTGAGTTCTTAAACGGTATTCATCGCCTGATTAAACTGGATGATTCGATTAAGCGCAATGCCCCTGAAGGCATACAGCAATATTTAAAAATTGTTGAAAAAATGCGTGAAAGTTTTGGTAAAGGCGCGTATCCGGGTTCCCCGTGGTTTGCCCTTGAAGGCATGCGTGAAATCGACAAAGCCACCATTTTTGAAATGCAGCGTGATGTCTTCCAGCAGCTTGATCAGAATATTTTTGACAAGCGTGCTGGTCTGCATGAGCGTGATGCTTATGAAGGTTTGCTCGCAGTCATTCCACCGAAAGAAAAACGCGGTCTGGTAATGATCGACCCGCCGTATGAGCTGGAACGTAAAGATTTCCCTCAGTTAGTCGAGTTGATTGCAGCAGCTTATAAAAAATGGCCGACAGGCGTATTTGCTGTTTGGTATCCAATTAAAGACCGTGCCATGATTGAGCGTTTCGAGAAAAAAATGTTCAAGACCGGTATTCGCCGTCAGCTGATCTGTGAAATATGTGTATGGCCAGACGACACTCCTGTTGGTTTAAATGGTTGTGGTCTGTTGGTGATTAACCCACCTTGGAAGTTCTCTGAAGATGCTGATGAAGCACTTCAATGGTTATTCCCGCATTTACGTATGCAGGAAACTGGTGGTCACGCCGCAGTTCGCTGGTTAGTAGGCGAATAATTTTTTAAAGATCAGGTCATAGCTAGGATCGACAAGAATGACAAATATAAGCAAACCGGAACGTGACTCTTCCACCGAAGCGCCTTTTGATGGCATCACCTTTGAGGTGGAAGAAGAAGAGCATACTCAGGAAGGGCAGAAAATTAAGCGTCGAGGTATCTATCTATGGCCTAACCTGATTACAACCGCAGCGTTGTTAGCAGGTTTTTACTCGATTATTGCCAGTATGAATGGCAATTTTCAGCAAGCCATTTATGCGATTTTTATTGCAGCATTACTTGATGGCCTAGATGGACGTGTTGCACGTGCCATTGGTGCGCAAAGTCCGTTCGGTGAACAGTTTGATTCGCTATCGGATATGCTGGCCTTTGGTGTGGCGCCTGCTATCTTGATGTACAGCTGGGGCTTAAGTGAGTTGGGCCGGATTGGTCTGGCGGCATGTTTTGTTTATACCGCTTGTGCCGCTTTCCGTCTGGCACGTTTCAATGTGCAGATCGGTGTGGTTGATAAACGCTACTTCATTGGCGTCGCGAGTCCACTTGCTGCCGTAATGATTATTTCGCTGGTCTGGGTCGGTTTAGATTTCCCGGAAATTTTCGATATTAAAGATTCAGTGGTTCAGATCATCAATGCCGTTGCGATTGTGATTACCGGTTTGCTGATGATCTCCAATATCAAATACTATTCTTTTAAAACGGTAGAGCGTAAACGAGTTCCATTTTTTGTCTTGCCAATTGCCGTATTTATCTTTGCAGCGATGACTTACAATATTCCGGTCGGGATTCTGGTTATCTCTGTAATTTATGCTTTGTCTGGTTTTGTTACAACTTTTATGGCGAAACGACAAGTGAGCTAGTATGCAGGAGAGTCTGATATGGCGTTTCTTCAGGATTTATTGGATCGTTCGAAACAGCTGAATCAGACTCCTGCTGCCCAAGCCGATCTGGCCTGTCACGGTCCTAATAAAAAATATAAATATATTCACCATCGTTTTGTTATTCCCAATCTGCCTGCGCCACTGCATTATTTCAATTTTTTTAGCATGATCGGTCAGCCGAATGTGCCGATGCTATGTAATCCCGATGCCATTCATACGGATGCCTTGGATACAGCAACGGTAATCTGTAGTACCAGTCCGCACATGGTCGGTCAGTTGAATCATTATTCCATCCAGAATGAGTGTCGCTTTGAAAGCTGTAACTTTAATTTTCATACACGTGAGCAATTGAGCAGTATATTTCCGGAATTTCATTTCACCCGCCAGGATGACGAGCTCAGTGTTGATCTGAAAATTAGAGCTATCGAGTTGATTACCCACTTTACCCAGCTTCGATTTTCTCTGGCTGATTATTGGTCGATTCCATGCTGGTGTGAAGGTGTCATTCAATATAAAGATCAACAATACCAAATCGAAAGTCTGGGTAGCTTTGAATATGCCCGTAGTTTCAAGTTTCCCTATTTGCCATTTGCTTTCTTGACTTATCAGATGATTAACCTGAGTCAAAACCGACAGATTATCCTGGTTCAGGTACGAGATAGCTTTAATAAGATTATTCAGTCACGCATTTACTATAAAGATTTGGAAAGCCAGCAGACCCAAATGCTGGATGAAAAGGTAATTTTTAAAGTGCATCGGGTCTATCCAAGTGTGACCACACCAAATGGCCAGAAAATGTATTTACCACGTGAATTCGAATGGCACTGTGAAAGTAAAGATGGAATTCAGATTTCAATTCAAGGACAAAGTCGAGGTGATTTTAAATTTGGTCTTGGGGCAGGCTATGTGGGTAGTTTTAGCTATCAGGTAAAGATTAATGATCAGCAAGAAAATGGGGAAGGGGGCTATATTGAATACATTGATTGCCGAGCTTTGCGCTTCCAGGAACTCAGCAAAGAAGAAAAAATATTAAGTAACGTGCCTGATTCTGTACCATTTTTAGTCAAAAGATAGAGAAAAAGCTGATTTCTGTAGAATAAATAAACAGACGGTGGTTTTTGTTGAAAAAGGGGGTTGCAAGCCTCCTGAAATACTGTAGAATGCACATCCATCGGCGGTGATGAAGATTAAAACTTCTGATAAAACAGTAACTTAGTTAAGATTGGTTGAGTTAGGTTTTATTTGATAAGTTTAAAAATAATCTGATTTACTGGTTGACTTTCTAGAGATAGAGAGTAATATAGCCGACCTAGCTTGCTGCTGACGAAGTAGCAAGAAGATCATTAAGAGATTATGAAGAACAACTTGTGTGGATTTTTACTGGTTGATTGATCGAAATTATTTTCATTGATTGATGGTAGAAATTACTCGAAGTTTATTTGAGAAATTGATGTCAGAAAATTGATGAGCCAGATTTGGTGTTTTGAATAAAGCACTATTGATTTTAAACTGAAGAGTTTGATCATGGCTCAGATTGAACGCTGGCGGCAGGCTTAACACATGCAAGTCGAGCGGGGAAGGTTGCTTCGGTAACTGACCTAGCGGCGGACGGGTGAGTAATGCTTAGGAATCTGCCTATTAGTGGGGGACAACGTTCCGAAAGGAACGCTAATACCGCATACGCCCTACGGGGGAAAGCAGGGGATCTTCGGACCTTGCGCTAATAGATGAGCCTAAGTCGGATTAGCTAGTTGGTGGGGTAAAGGCCTACCAAGGCGACGATCTGTAGCGGGTCTGAGAGGATGATCCGCCACACTGGGACTGAGACACGGCCCAGACTCCTACGGGAGGCAGCAGTGGGGAATATTGGACAATGGGCGCAAGCCTGATCCAGCCATGCCGCGTGTGTGAAGAAGGCCTTTTGGTTGTAAAGCACTTTAAGCGAGGAGGAGGCTCCTTTAGTTAATACCTAAAGAGAGTGGACGTTACTCGCAGAATAAGCACCGGCTAACTCTGTGCCAGCAGCCGCGGTAATACAGAGGGTGCGAGCGTTAATCGGATTTACTGGGCGTAAAGCGTGCGTAGGCGGCTTTTTAAGTCGGATGTGAAATCCCTGAGCTTAACTTAGGAATTGCATTCGATACTGGAAAGCTAGAGTATGGGAGAGGATGGTAGAATTCCAGGTGTAGCGGTGAAATGCGTAGAGATCTGGAGGAATACCGATGGCGAAGGCAGCCATCTGGCCTAATACTGACGCTGAGGTACGAAAGCATGGGGAGCAAACAGGATTAGATACCCTGGTAGTCCATGCCGTAAACGATGTCTACTAGCCGTTGGGGCCTTTGAGGCTTTAGTGGCGCAGCTAACGCGATAAGTAGACCGCCTGGGGAGTACGGTCGCAAGACTAAAACTCAAATGAATTGACGGGGGCCCGCACAAGCGGTGGAGCATGTGGTTTAATTCGATGCAACGCGAAGAACCTTACCTGGCCTTGACATACTAAGAACTTTCCAGAGATGGATTGGTGCCTTCGGGAACTTAGATACAGGTGCTGCATGGCTGTCGTCAGCTCGTGTCGTGAGATGTTGGGTTAAGTCCCGCAACGAGCGCAACCCTTTTCCTTATTTGCCAGCGGGTCATGCCGGGAACTTTAAGGATACTGCCAGTGACAAACTGGAGGAAGGCGGGGACGACGTCAAGTCATCATGGCCCTTACGGCCAGGGCTACACACGTGCTACAATGGTCGGTACAAAGGGTTGCTACCTCGCGAGAGGATGCTAATCTCAAAAAGCCGATCGTAGTCCGGATCGCAGTCTGCAACTCGACTGCGTGAAGTCGGAATCGCTAGTAATCGCGGATCAGAATGCCGCGGTGAATACGTTCCCGGGCCTTGTACACACCGCCCGTCACACCATGGGAGTTTGTTGCACCAGAAGTAGGTAGTCTAACCGCAAGGAGGACGCTTACCACGGTGTGGCCGATGACTGGGGTGAAGTCGTAACAAGGTAGCCGTAGGGGAACCTGCGGCTGGATCACCTCCTTAACGAAAGATTGACGATTGGTAAGAATCCACAACAAGTTGTTCTTCATGACGATGTATCTGAGGGTCTGTAGCTCAGTTGGTTAGAGCACACGCTTGATAAGCGTGGGGTCACAAGTTCAAGTCTTGTCAGACCCACCATCTGCAAACAGAAAATCAGAACATTGAATCCTATATGATAAGCTGGGGACTTAGCTTAGTTGGTAGAGCGCCTGCTTTGCACGCAGGAGGTCAGGAGTTCGACTCTCCTAGTCTCCACCAAATTTCAAGATAAGAAAAGCATGCTTTTCCTTGAAATTTAAGCAAGAAGCTACGCTTCGCGCAGTTGAAAGACTACGTAGTAAGCAAACGAACTGATAGCTTATAGAGCTTAGTGATTAAGTTGCGTATAATGCGCGGCATTGTTATTAAGCTCTGTGATTTATCACAGTTGACTGTAGTCCGACGAGGATACAGTGAATCATTAACAGAATATATTTGAGTTGAAATAATTTGTTCAAACTCGTTTTAAGATCAACATTAACAGTAATTTATTACTGAGACATGAAGATTAAGAAATGAGTTCTAGCGATTAAACTGAATCAAGCGTTTTGGTATATGAATCTAATTGAAGCTGTACAGTGCTTAAGTGCACGAAACTCTAACTGTGAGAAAGGCTAGTTTACTAGTTGATCTTGTTGTTAATCTTACTTGTAAGGATTAACGACTGTTTGGGGTTGTATAGTCAAGTAATTAAGTGCATGTGGTGGATGCCTTGGCAGTCAGAGGCGAAGAAAGACGTGATAGCCTGCGAAAAGCTCCGGGGAGGCGGCAAATATCCTGTGATCCGGAGATGTCTGAATGGGGAAACCCACCTGGTATAAGCCAGGTATCGTATGATGAATACATAGTCATACGAGGCGAACGGAGGGAAGTGAAACATCTCAGTACCTCTAGGAAAAGAAATCAATTGAGATTCCCTCAGTAGCGGCGAGCGAACGGGGAACAGCCCATTAAGTCATATCAGTTTTAGTGGAATGCTCTGGGAAGTGCAACCATAGTGGGTGATAGTCCTGTACACGAAAGGGCTGATATGATGATGTCGAGTAGGGCGAGGCACGTGAAACCTTGTCTGAATATGGGGGGACCATCCTCCAAGGCTAAATACTCCTGACTGACCGATAGTGAACCAGTACCGTGAGGGAAAGGCGAAAAGAACCCCTGTGAGGGGAGTGAAATAGATCCTGAAACCGCATGCATACAAGCAGTGGGAGCCGACTTGTTCGGTGACTGCGTACCTTTTGTATAATGGGTCAGCGACTTATATTCAGTAGCGAGGTTAACCGAATAGGGGAGCCGTAGGGAAACCGAGTCTTAATAGGGCGTTTAGTTGCTGGGTATAGACCCGAAACCGGGTGATCTATCCATGAGCAGGTTGAAGGTTAGGTAACACTGACTGGAGGACCGAACCCACTGTCGTTGAAAAGCCAGGGGATGACTTGTGGATAGGGGTGAAAGGCTAATCAAACTCGGTGATAGCTGGTTCTCCCCGAAAGCTATTTAGGTAGCGCCTCGGACGAATACCATTGGGGGTAGAGCACTGTTTCGGCTAGGGGGTCATCCCGACTTACCAAACCGATGCAAACTCCGAATACCAATGAGTACTATCCGGGAGACAGACTGCGGGTGCTAACGTCCGTAGTCAAGAGGAAAACAATCCAGACCGCCAGCTAAGGCCCCTAAATTATAGTTAAGTGGGAAACGATGTGGGAAGGCATAGACAGCTAGGAGGTTGGCTTAGAAGCAGCCACCCTTTAAAGAAAGCGTAATAGCTCACTAGTCGAGTCGGCCTGCGCGGAAGATGTAACGGGGCTAAAACTATATGCCGAAGCTGCGGATTTGCAATTTATTGCAAGTGGTAGGGGAGCGTTCTGTAAGCCGATGAAGGTGGATTGAGAAGTCTGCTGGAGGTATCAGAAGTGCGAATGCTGACGTGAGTAACGACAAAGCGGGTGAAAAACCCGCTCGCTGAAAGACCAAGGGTTCCAGTCCAACGTTAATCGGGGCTGGGTGAGTCGACCCCTAAGGCGAGGCCGAGAGGCGTAGTCGATGGGAAATTGGTTAATATTCCAATACTTCTGTTTAATGCGATGAGAGGACGGAGAAGGTTAAGTCAGCCTGGCGTTGGTTGTCCAGGTGGAAGGTTGTAGGCATGTATCTTAGGCAAATCCGGGGTACTCTATGCTGAGAACTGATAGCAAGCTGCACTTGTGCAGTGAAGTGGCTGATACCATACTTCCAGGAAAAGTCTCTAAGCTTCAGTTAAACAGGAATCGTACCCGAAACCGACACAGGTGGTCAGGTCGAGTAGACCAAAGCGCTTGAGAGAACTCTGCTGAAGGAACTAGGCAAAATGGTACCGTAACTTCGGGAGAAGGTACGCTGCCGGCGGTGATAGGACTTGCTCCTTGAGCTGTTGGCAGCCTCAGAAACCAGGCCCCTGCAACTGTTTATTAAAAACATAGCACTCTGCAAACACGAAAGTGGACGTATAGGGTGTGATGCCTGCCCGGTGCTGGAAGGTTAATTGATGTGGTTAGCGCAAGCGAAGCTATTGATCGAAGCCCCAGTAAACGGCGGCCGTAACTATAACGGTCCTAAGGTAGCGAAATTCCTTGTCGGGTAAGTTCCGACCTGCACGAATGGCATAATGATGGGGGCGCTGTCTCCAGCAGAGGCTCAGTGAAATCGAAATCGCCGTGAAGATGCGGTGTACCCGCGGCTAGACGGAAAGACCCCGTGAACCTTTACTGCAGCTTGACATTGAACTTTGATCTTACTTGTGTAGGATAGGTGGGAGGCTTTGAAGTGGCGACGCTAGTTGCCATGGAGCCGTCCTTGAAATACCACCCTGGTAATATTGAGGTTCTAACTCTGTCCCGTTATCCGGGACGAGGACCATGTCTGGTGGGTAGTTTGACTGGGGCGGTCTCCTCCTAAAGAGTAACGGAGGAGTACGAAGGTGCGCTCAGCGTGGTCGGAAATCACGCGTAGAGTATAAAGGCAAAAGCGCGCTTAACTGCGAGACCCACAAGTCGAGCAGGTACGAAAGTAGGTCTTAGTGATCCGGTGGTTCTGTATGGAAGGGCCATCGCTCAACGGATAAAAGGTACTCTGGGGATAACAGGCTGATACCGCCCAAGAGT
Organism: Acinetobacter sp. HA; assembly: GCF_000264725.1. Lineage (NCBI taxonomy): Bacteria > Pseudomonadati > Pseudomonadota > Gammaproteobacteria > Moraxellales > Moraxellaceae > Acinetobacter > Acinetobacter sp. HA. The sequence goes on from NZ_AJXD01000096.1 coordinate 9,313, forward strand.
TCATATCGACGGCGGTGTTTGGCACCTCGATGTCGGCTCATCTCATCCTGGGGCTGAAGCAGGTCCCAAGGGTATGGCTGTTCGCCATTTAAAGAGGTACGCGAGCTGGGTTTAGAACGTCGTGAGACAGTTCGGTCCCTATCTACCGTGGGCGCTGGAAATTTGAGAGGATCTGCTCCTAGTACGAGAGGACCAGAGTGGACGAACCTCTGGTGTACCGGTTGTGACGCCAGTCGCATCGCCGGGTAGCTATGTTCGGAAGGGATAACCGCTGAAAGCATCTAAGCGGGAAGCCTACCTCAAGATAAGATTTCCCTGTGACTTTATGTCACCTAAAGAGCCGTTGAAGACTACGACGTTGATAGGTTGGATGTGGAAGCATAGCGATATGTGAAGCTGACCAATACTAATTGCTCGTGAGGCTTGACTATACAACACCCAAACAGTTGTTGTGTAACGCTCAATTGATTTCATATTGATCTAACGATCAAACAAAAACTTGATTTAGTGAACGCTAAAGAACAAAATACTGCAACTCAGATATTATCTGTTAAACTCATTTGACCAAGCATTGGCATCTAAATAAGACCAAACGCAAAGTCATAAACAGTTGTGCTGGCGACCATAGCAAGAGTGAACCACCTGATCCCTTCCCGAACTCAGAAGTGAAACCTCTTAGCGCTGATGGTAGTGTGGGGTTTCCCATGTGAGAGTAAGTCATCGCCAGCTCATTATTCTAAACACCCCCTTCAATAGAAGGGGGTGTTTTTTTATGGGAAGAATTTAATCAAATAAATGTTATTTATATGTCATTTCGACTGAAATATCACATAAAAATAAAATTGAGAGGCGTATACTAAACCAGTCTATGGAGCGGATATGTCCCCAAATTCATCTTCAAGCCATATTAAATATGGATCTTCTATCTTCTAAAACTTGAATATTCATGTAATTGTCTTTCCTAGTCTGCTATTAAATTAATTAAAAACTGAACCACACGGTCTAACTTTCTATGCCATTTTGCGACCTTTGTATAGTATTTGAGCAAAGCTCAGCGTGCTCAACTAGGGCTGTTGCGAAAGCATGGCGGGATAAATCAATAAAAATAAGATTAAATAGTTAAATGTCATGTGTCGCGGTTTAAAACAATGAAATTGAAAACTCACAGGAGGTGAGACGTCACAATGAATACAGTCAATGTGAATGAGGTCATTGATAAGGCCAAATTTACTCCATTTCACTTTAATGTCGTGTTCTGGTGTTTGCTGATTATTTTATTTGATGGTTATGACCTGGCAATAATGGCGTGGCTTTACTGCTCTTAATGCAGGAGTGGTCTTTAAGTGCAGTACAGGCGGGTATGCTGGCGATTACAGCACTTGCAGGCATGATGTTTGGCGCGATGATGTTTGGTACGCTGGCAGACAAGATTGGCCGTAAGAAAGTCATCATGATCTGTGTGGTGCTGTTTAGCGGTTTTACCTTTGCAGGTGGCTTTGCGTCTAACCCGACAGAATTCGGTATTTTACGTTTCCTTGTTGGTTTAGGCATTGGCGGTGTAATGCCGAACCTGGTGGCTTTAACTTTTGAATATGCCACGCTTACGTGCAACTTTGGTCACTACCATGTTCAGTGGTTATGCGGTGGGTGGTGTAATGGCTGCTTTATTAGGTGCATGGTTTACTCCTAATTTTGGTTGGCAAATCATGTTCTTTATCGCAGGTGTGCCTTTACTGTTATTGCCTCTAATCTGGAAATTCCTGCCAGAATCTCTGACATTCTTGGTGAAAGCGCAGAAGCATGATAATGCTCGTCAAATGATGCAGCGTTTAGATGATCAGCTCAGTTTAAATGACCAGACTCAATTGGCTTTAAGCGAGATTAAAATTGCTGAACCTGCTTTTGTGAGCAGCCTGTTTAAGCAGGGGAGTACCGCAAGCACACTGTTATTCTGGTTAGCCTTCTTTATGTGTTTACTGACACTGTATGCCTTAGGCAGCTGGTTACCGAAACTGATGATGGCAGCAGGCTATTCGTTAGGTAACAGTTTAATGTTCCTGCTGGCAATGAATATTGGTGCAGTCATTGGTACCGTAGGCGGCGGTATCCTAGCAGACAAATTCCACTTAAAACCTGTGATTATCACTCTATGTTTGTCAGGTGCAGTGGCATTATCGCTATTAGGCTTTAAATCTCCTCAACCTGTGATTTACTTCCTGGTTGCCGTGGCAGGTGCTTCAGCGATTGGTGGTCAGATTCTGCTTTATAGCTATGTGGCGCAATACTATCCATTAACTGTTCGTTCAACCGGTATTGGTTGGGCTTCAGCGGTAGGGCGTAGTGGGGCAATTGTCGGTCCAATCCTGATCGGGATGCTGCTGGGTATGGAATTACCACATCAGCTGAACTTCATGGCTGTTGGCCTACCAGTGGTGATTGTAGCCATTGCCGTATCACTGATTGTGCGTAAAGACCGCGTTGTAAATGCAGATCCAATGGCAGAGCCGAAGCTTAAAACTGTCAAGGCTTAATGACCCACTGGTTCTTATATTCATTTTTAATCTTTAAAAACGTTGAAACCCCTTCAAATAAGGGGTTTCAACGTTTAAATTCATAATTTTTAATAGAAATCAAAATATATTTCTTGCTTAGAAAAATTACTAAAAGACCCACTTAAAAATAGATTTTAAATATATAAAACAAGCATTTAAATATTAATAACAACGTGAATAATCACATAAATGTATATCTCTAAAGCTTTAATTTACCTTAACTATGGTCTTATTGTAACGCGAAATCCACTTCAGTATATTCGCTCGAACTGACTGTTTTGTCGTAATAGTCAGCAGGATTTATGGACAAGTACTCATGGGAGATGAGAACGATGACAACGGAAAAAATAGATGTTAATTCTGTAGTCGATAATGCGAAATTTACGCCTTTTCACTTCAATGTAGTTGCTTGGTGTTTACTCATTATCTTATTTGATGGCTACGATTTAGCAATTAATGGTGTGACGCTGCCACTCTTAATGCAAGATTGGGGCTTAAGCGCAGTACAAGCAGGTATGCTGGCCAGTACAGCACTTGCAGGCATGATGTTTGGTGCTATGATTTTTGGTTCGCTGGCAGACAAGATTGGCCGTAAAAAAGTGATCATGATCTGTATCGTGCTGTTTAGTGGTTTAACTTTCGCGGGCGGCTTTGCATCTAACCCGACTGAGTTTGGGATTTTACGTTTCCTTGCTGGTTTAGGCATTGGTGGTGTAATGCCAAACCTGGTAGCACTGACTTCTGAATATGCGCCACAAAAGATGCGTAGTACCTTAGTAACCACAATGTTCAGTGGCTATGCCGTAGGTGGTGTCATGGCCGCTTTACTTGGCTCATGGTTTACTCCAGATTTTGGTTGGCAGATCATGTTCTTTATCGCGGGAATTCCACTGTTCTTATTACCTGTGATCTGGAAGTTTTTACCTGAATCTATTTCATTTATGGTGAAACAAAATCGCCAAGCGGAAGCACGAGAGATTGTGCGTCGTATGGCACCAGATTTAAAAGTAACTGAAAATACAGTATTCACTTTACCCCAGGAAAATGTACCTGAAGCTGCGAACGTGGTTAGCCTGTTCCGCCGCGGTCGTGCAGTCAATACATTATTGTTCTGGGTAGCATTCTTCACTTGCTTGCTGACGATGTATGCACTTAGCAGCTGGTTGCCAAAACTAATGATGACTGCGGGCTACTCAATGGATAACAGCCTGATGTTCATGATGGTCATGAATGTGGGTGCAGTAGTTGGTATCGTCGGCGGTGGTATTCTGGCTGACCGTTTCCACCTGAAACCAGTACTGATGTTCCTGGGTATTATGGGTGCGATTGTGATGAGCTCAATGGGCTTTGCGTCTAACCAGTTCTTACTTTATATCTTGGTGTTCCTGGCTGGTGCAGCATCAATCGGTTCACAAATGTTGCTATACAGTTATGTAGCGCAGTACTACCCACTGGCAGTACGTTCTACAGGTATTGGCTGGTCTTCTGCGATTGGTCGTATGGGTGCGATTGTAGGTCCAATCCTGATTGGTGGCTTACTGGGTATGAACCTGCCTGCACACTTCAACTTTATGGCAGTCGGTTTACCGGTTCTGATTACAGCAATTGCGGTTGCATTGATCATGCATGAAAATGAGGCTAACAAGATTGGTTCAGTCGAGCCAGCAGTGTCGAAAGCTTAAAAAATTGAGTTTTAAAATGAAGCCTCCGAAAGGGGGCTTTTTTATGTTATAAGAATCTAATTTTTAAAAATAAATTCTAAAAGATGAATGAAGAACAATTAATAGCTGAAGCAATTTTGCAACTTAAACAAGAATCAAATGTTATTAAAGATTATATTTTCCCTATAGCTATGGCACTTGTTTCTTCATTAATTGGTGCAATAGTAGGGGTATAGGGTCTATTTAAGACAAGAAAAGCTAACTGCAGAAAGAAGAAAGCTAGATATACTTAATAAATGGATTTTGATCGCAGATGAAATACATCAATCATTACTTGCTACTAAATATAATTATTACGGTAATTTAACTTCACATCCCTATCAGAGATTTCTTGCTGTTCCATCAATTATTGGTATGGGTCAAAATTATCAATTCGAATATCATGAATTAGTTTTTATTACAGACCAAAAAGAAACTAAATGGTTGAACGTAGCCTATCTAAGAACTCTCTTCGCTAATTACAATACTTTGCTTTCAATGTGGAATATTAGAAATGAAATTAACGATAAAGTTCGTATACAGTTCTTTAAAGCTAATAATTTAAATATAGCATATGCTGATTTAAGTGATGAAGAAATAGAGTCAAAAATTAATCAAAGTGATTTATCTTGTTTAATTGATCTAACAGAACGTAGTTTGCGGCTTACCGATGACTTAATTATTGAGTTTTATAAATTTTTAAACGAATTTCCTGCAGCTGTAAGTAAGAAAATAGATTTAAATTTATTGAAAAATTATGGGTTTATATTACATCTTGATTTGAAAACGAATAAAGCAATTCATCTCTTACTAGAGGAATGTCCTTTACCTGATTATAAAAAAATATCAAAAATTACAGGAAGGACTGAAGAAGAACTTATGGCAAGATATAGTCCATTATTTAAGTAAAAATAGTAATGGGTAAAGTATATGGAATTCAATTCGATCTCCCCAATCCCTGAAGATGATGATGAACTACATCTTCCTGAACTGGTGTACTGGGCTTCAGTCGGCGACGTTGAACAGGTCGAGCAGGGCTTACAAGAGGGTCTAAACGTTAACTCCGCCGATAAAGAAGGCTATAGCGCATTACAGGCTGCTGCCGAAAATGATCATCTTGAAGTGGTAAAGTTACTGGTGAGTAAAGGTGCAGATGTCGATCATCGCAGTACTTATACTGCTTTAGAGCTGGCTGAAATGGCAGGTAATAAAGATGTCGTGGAATATTTAAAAAGCCTGAAAGGCAGCATTCCTAAATAAAAAGAATAAAAAAAGAAACCCCACAAGCTGGGGTTTCTTTTTGAGAACGGTTTAGGATTACGGAATAATATCCATATCCGCTTCCAGTTCTTCCACAATTGCAGTATTAAAAGCCGGTAAATCATCCGGATTACGTGAAGTAATCAGCACCCAGCCATTGGTATTGCAACGGTGTACTTCTTCATCGACCCATTTTGCACCGGCATTCTCTAGATCCAGCTTGATACTCTTATAAGAAGTCAGGTTTTTATCTTTGACGCGACCCGCATCAATCAGTGCCCATGGACCATGACAGATTGCCGCAATCGGTTTCTGGTTATCGGCAAAGTACTGGATGATGCGTTGAGCATCTTCATTGGTACGTAATTTATCCGCATTCACTGTTCCGCCAGGAATCACCAGCAGATCATAATCTTCTACACTGACTTCATGCATGGTTGTATCAGGTGTGTATTGTGCACTTGGCTTGCTGTCAGCTTCCATGGTGTGGACATCTTCATTTTTTTCTGCAGCATGAATCACCACAAAACCATGTGACTGCAAGAAATCCAGGGGCTGGACTAATTCATCGTGTTCAATGCCTTCGTTCGAGGTGATAATCAGAACTTTCTTGACCATGATTGTAAATCTCAATATCTGCAGGGGTCTTTAGCTTAGCAATAAGGCATTTTTAGAAATGTTGCTTTTTTAGCCGAGGACTGTAAGCATTTATAGAAGAAAAGCCTGATAGAACAACAGAGAAAAACAATAGATGGAAAAAAGCCCCGATATCCTATCGGGGCTTTTCCGTATTTCGTGATTTAGGTATAACTCCTGTCGTACCTCACGTCCTGGTGCATCTGCTTATTTTTGTTTTTATGTTTTGGAGCATCCTGCTCTCTATGGGTTTAAGATACTGCAGCTTAATGTAGCTTGAAAGACGCAGATAACAGCTTATGTTGTACGCCTGGGCTTACAGAATGTAAGTGGTATTATGTAAGTCATTCTTTTCATTAAAAGTGCATGTCCAGACCAATATAAGGACCTTTAAATTCCAGCTGAAGATCTGGCACATTATTTTGCTCCGCATCAATTTTCATCATGCGATAACCCAGTTTGGCACCAAGGTCTACCGCTAGATTATCAATAAAGTCGTATTGAAGTTCAGCTTGTACATCGGTCTTTTTAGTGTCGCTGCCATGGCTGTAAACAGCTTCAGCTTTGGCGCTCATCCCGGTAAATGGCAGTTTGACACCTGCTGTTGCGTAGAGCAGAGGGCTGTATTCATCCAGATCATATTGGCTTAAAGCACCGGCGTTCAGGTTTTTCACCGTACCATCTAAGTTTGTTAAGCCGACACCGACATCCGCATGCACAACCGTATCCAGCAATTCGTAATACAGAATATAGTCAATATTGTTCAGCTCGATATCTGAAGCATTAAGTACAGTGCTTTGCTCGCTGTTGCTGTCGAGATTTACATATTTGATTTTCGCATTTGGCAACAACGGTACCGGATGTTCCAAAGCTACAGACAGCTGTGCCGTACCTTGACGGTCCAGATCATGTTTATTGGCATTGTCAGACTGGCTATATCCGTCAAAATTCCAGTAGCTGGCATCTGCTTTCAGACCAATGATATCGGCATGGCTGACGCTACTCAGCGCCAGTCCGCATAATAAAGTATTGATGATTCTTGCGTGCATAGGTTGAATTTCCTTGTGCTTGACTCAAATTGAGCAGTTTTATGACCTAAATCCATATTTTTAGTATTTCTGGCTAGCTGCATCATATAGGTAATTTTCAAAATGTATATGGCAGCAAGTAGGGAACCATCCAGTCAGATTGAGCTTAATTGTTCAGTTTTATTTTGCTAGATCTAGAACAATTGCATAGCAGGCTTTTCAGCCATTTCAATCAAGGTCTACATTTTAAAAACGCATGTCACTGGATCTTGAGCATATAATCAAATATATCGAAATATTGCGTGACCCTGAAAGGACATGACATGACTAAACCCCGAGCAGTAATCGACTATCCGCTTTATGTTGCAGGTAAGCCAGTGGAAACCTCAGAGTGGCTGGAGGTTCAGGATAAATATACGCATAAGGTTTGCGCACGTGTGTCATTGGCAGATGCCAAAATTCTGGAAAAAGCCATTAAAGCAGCAGTCAAAGCCGAAGCGGAAATGGCGGCTCTGGAGCCTTATCAGAAACAGAAAATCCTGTTGCACTGTGTGAAGCGCTTTAATGAAATTCGCAGTCAGTTGACCGAGATTCTGATTGCTGAGGGGGGTAAGCCACGTAAAGCTGCCGCAGCTGAAGTGGAACGTCTGATCAATACTTTCCAGATTGCTGCTGATGCCGTGACTCAGGTTGATTCAGGCCGTATGATGCCATTAGCAGTTACAGCAGCTGCATCGGGCTATCAGGGTTTTGTGAAACAGGTTCCGATTGGCGCCGTCTCCCTGATCAGTCCTTTTAATTTTCCGCTGAATCTGACCGCTCACAAGATTGCGCCTGCAATTGCAGCGGGTTGTCCCTTTGTCTTAAAACCTGCCAGCCTGACACCGGTATCTGCCTTAAAGATTGCTGAGATTCTGGCAGAGACTGATTTACCACCAAATGCGTTCTCGATACTGCCCTGTCCACGTGAACTGGCGGATGTACTGGTGACAGATGACCGTTTCAAAATGCTCAGCTTTACCGGTTCTGATGTGGTCGGTTGGGATATGAAAGCGCGGGCAGGGCGCAAGAAAGTCACGCTGGAACTGGGTGGTAATGCCGCAGTAATGATCGAGCCGGATACTGAAATTACGGATAGCTTTATTGATCGCCTGATCGGTGGTGCTTTTGGTCATGCCGGACAGGTCTGCATCAGCGTGCAGCGTATTTTGGTGCATCAAGATATCTACGCTGAGGTGAAGAAAAAACTGGTAACCAAACTGAAAAAGCTTAAACCAGCGGATCCGGATTTGGACACCACCCTAGTCGGTCCAATGATCAAGGAAGCTGAAGCCCAACGTTTGAAAAAATGGCTGGATAAAGCCGTGAAGAAAGGCGCTAAAGTGCTCAGTGGCGGCAAGCTGGATGGCGTGATGTTTGAGCCGACCTTACTGGAAGATGTCGATCATGGGCTAGAAGTGTATAAAGATGAAGTGTTTGGTCCAATGGCAATCTTGGAAAAATACAGCGATTTTGAGGCCGGGATTGAATGCATCAACAGCAGTCGTTTTGGTTTGCAGGCGGGTGTTTATACCCAGAACCTGAACAAGATGCTATATGCCTGGAACCAGTTGCATGTCGGTGGCGTGATCATCAACGACATTCCATCCTTCCGTGTTGATAATATGCCGTATGGCGGTGTAAAGGATTCGGGATTAGGGCGTGAAGGCATCCAGTCTGCAATTCGTGACATGCAGGAAGAACGAATACTGGTGATTAAAGCCTGAATAATGATTTAAATTTTAAGTGTTCAGATCATGCGCACATTTGCTCATGATCTGAGTTTTTAAAGTTCAGCTATTCAATAAGAAGAGAACAGGAATAATTTTTATAACTCATCAAGATATACTTAAAAAACAATATATTCCTAAAAGTTAATTCACTTATAACTTAATAAATCAAGCTAAGCCTGGAGAAATATTGAACGGTTGAACAAGATATATTATAAAAAATTAATATTAGGAGCAGAATTTACACAAATCATACTTAAAACTCAGTATTGTTAAATCCATATACACGGACAGTGTGGGCAAGATGCTTTATCCAGGATTTGACATGCTAGACCGTTGGCTGATTTAGAAGCTGAAGCTCACAAGGCAAGGCTCCAATTGAAGCACCCAGAATTATTTTTATTGGTACTTTTTTTGCTCGCGCGATAACCACAATAAGCAGCATCTAAAGAGACCTAAGGTTTAGGTGTTCTATGACAGATACTCGAGAGAATTGGTCGGCACGATCAGGATTTATTATTGCAGCGATTGGCTCTGCAGTAGGGTTAGGGAATATTTGGCGCTTTCCATACGTTGCCTATGAAAATGGCGGAGGCGCATTCCTGATTCCTTATCTGATTGCGATTTTCGCAGCAGGTTTGCCATTATTGTTTTTAGATTATGCAGTTGGACACAAGTTCCGCAAAGCACCACCGATGGCCTATAAAAAACTCATGAATGCAGAATCTCTGGGTTGGTGGCAGGTGATGGTGACCCTGATCATCGGGATTTATTATGCCAGCGTATTGTCCTGGGCTGGCAGTTATATGTTCTATTCCTTCGGACAACAGTGGGGAACCGATACTCAAGGCTTCTTCTTCAATACCTATCTGCAAAATGGTGAAGGCCTGACCTTCGGTTTTGTTCCGGTACTGTTTTTTGGTCTGGTAGTCGTTTGGGCAGCGGTGATGCTGATCCTTTACGGTGGAGTACGCCGTGGGGTAGAACTGGCGAATAAAATCTTTATGCCATTGCTGGTGATTTTATTCACGATCCTGGTGATTCAGGCAGTACGTTTACCTGGTGCAGTCGATGGCTTAAATGCCTTCTTTACTCCAAACTGGGAAGCCATGACTAATTATAAAGTCTGGCTGGCAGCTTTTGGCCACATCTTCTTCTCACTTTCGGTGGGTTTCGGGATTATGTTGACCTATGCGTCTTACTTGAAACGTAAAACCAACCTGACCGGTTCAGGTATCGTGGTGGCATTGGCGAACTCGTCTTTTGAAATTCTGGCAGGTATTGGTGTCTTTGCAGCACTTGGTTTCATGGCATTCAGCTCAGGTGCAAAGGTTGAAGATGTAGTATCTGGTGGTATCGGTCTGGCCTTTATTGCCTTCCCGAAAATCATTTCCAGTTTAGGTGCAGGTGGAGACCTGTTCGGCTTCCTATTCTTTGCGTCATTAACAGTGGCGGGTATTACCTCCATGGTAAGTATCCTGCAGGTGCCAATTGCGGCATTCCAGGACAAGCTGGGTTGGTCAAAGAACAAGTCCGTGACGATTATTGCCGGTGGTTCAGCAGTGGTATCGACTTTGATCTTCTCGACCCATAGTGCCATTACATTTGTCGACATTATTGACTACTTTGCCAATAACATCGGTATTGTCGGTGGTGGCCTGTTATCGATTATTTTATTGTCCTGGTTCCGCCGTCCATTGATGAAACAGCTGGAAATGCATGTCAATGAATTTGCCAGTGTGAAACTTGGTGCCAGCTGGAAGTTCATGCTGACAGTGATCACACCTTTGTCATTATTGCTGGCATTGGGTTTAACCCTGAAATCAATCATGGCAGAAGGTTATGGTGGTTATCCCGCAAGTACACTATGGACGATTGGTGGGGGCACCCTTGCATTCTTTATTCTGGGCGCCATTCTGCTCAGTCTAGTTAAAGACCGTCATAGTTAGGAGAACCAATATGAATACATCTGCATTGATCATGATGATTTTCTCCATCGTTTTATTATGGGGTGGTCTGGTACTCTCTGTGATTCATCTGGTAAAAAATCCGGAAGAACCAGAAGACTAACAATCTTCACATAAACTGATTGTTGCTGTAAATGAAAGTCATTATCATCTTTGCTGATAATGACTTTTTTAATGGCTGACTTATGGGTATTGCTTCCGTTACTGATGCACAAGTCTATACAGCCTTTGCCGTAACTCTATTTGCCGGCTTGGCCACCGTGGTGGGTGGGGGACTGGTATTATTTTTAAAAAAGCCCAACCTGCGTGTCATGTCCTTCGGTCTGGCCTTTGCTGCTGGAGCGATGATTTATGTGTCTCTTACTGAGATTCTGACCAAATCCATTGATTCTTTTAGCGTGGCGTATGGCGCGAAAATGGGGTATGCCTGGGGAACCTTGACTTTATTACTGGGTGCAGTCTTGGTGCTGTTACTGGATCATCTGGTCCCCAATCCGCATGAGACCTTGGAAAAAAATAATACCCAGGATCTAGGACAGGAACAGTTGCTGCGCACCGGCTTGCTCACGTTATTTGCCATCACTGCACATAATTTGCCGGAAGGCATGGCGACCTTTTTTGCAACCCTGGAAAGCCCGATGCTGGGTGCGCCGTTGGCGGTAGCGATTGCGATTCACAATATCCCAGAAGGTGTAGCGATTGCTTTACCGGTATATATGGCGACACATCGACAATCCTATGCATTGCTCGCCAGTTTGGTTTCTGGTCTGGCGGAACCTTTGGGAGCCGCATTGGGCTACTTCATTCTGGCACCGTATCTGAATACCACCATCTATGGCATCATTTTCGGTCTGATCGGTGGCGTGATGGTCTATCTGGCCTTGGATGAAATGTTGCCAACCGCCAAGCGTTATTCCAAAGGTCACGAAACGGTTTATGGCCTGATTAGCGGGATGGCGGCGCTTGCCAGCAGTCTGGTGATTTTCAAATTTCTCCAATAAATCTAGAATAAAAAAAGGCAGCCGAAGCTGCCTTTTTCTTCAAACAACTATTTAAGCCGTTTTTTCGATTCGGCAATAGAAGAAACCATCGCCTTGACCCGCTTTAGGTAAAAGCTGACGACCATGAATCTGCTCAATACCCCAATTCGCTTTGATCTTGATTTCTTTGGCATCCGCATGGGTAGTAAAGAACTCGACCATCTGCTGTTCATTTTCTGCTTTTAGAATCGAACAGGTGATATAAAGCAAAGTACCGCCAACTTTCAGCTGCTGCCACATATTTTCCAGAATCTGTTTTTGCAGTTCCACCGTCTGGGCGATATCAGTAGATTGACGCAGCAGGCGAATATCCGGATGACGACGCATCACGCCAATCGCTGAGCAGGGTGCATCCAGTACGATACAGTCCGGCTGCTCAGCCGCCTGCCAGTTGATTGCATCAGCAGTAACGATTTCTACATGCTCACCTTCAAGTAGCAGACGTTCCAGGTTTTCCTGGACGCGCAGCAGACGTTTGGCATCCTGATCCAATGCAATCAGCTTTTTAGGACTGTATTTTTCCAGAATATGTGCGGTCTTGCCACCCGGTGCTGCGCAGGCATCGACGACATATTTATTATTCAGGTTGGGCAGTAAAGTGGCACAGAGCTGGGCATGCTCATCCTGTACCGAGAAACCACCAATATCGAAGCCGGGCAGGTGCGGTACATGGATACTCTCATCCAGCACGATACCCACTTCAGAAATACTGCAGGCATGCACAGCAATATCATGTTCTTCCAGAATTTCTAAATACTCATCACGGCTCACCTGACGTTCATTGACGCGTAAGGTCAGAGGAGCCACCTGCTTCAGTTCAGTGCTAAGTTCCAGCAGCTGTTCAGGCCAGTCTTTCTTCAGACGTTTATATAACCAGCTTGGCAAACCATGCGCCTGTTTTAATGCTGCCTGAAAGTCAGGTGTTTCACGTGAAACACGACGCAGGATGGCATTCACTACCCCACTTAAAGCCTGATAACCGAGCTGTTTAACAGCCGTTACGGTCTCGGAAATTGCGGCATGCGGCGCAATCCGGGTTTCCAGCAACTGATATAGACCGACATAGAGACAGGTTTCGACCGTATCATTGTTAATCGGTTTCACCAAGAGTGGCAGGGTCACGCTTTTCAGCGCATACCACTGACGCAGTGTCCCAAGAACCAGTTCATGGAACAGGGCGCGGTCACGCTCTGCCACTTTGCCAAGATGTTGTGGCAAAACACTGGCAAGTGATTGCCCTTGCTGTACCGCGAGCAGGGTGCGAATCACCTGGGCACGTAAGTTCAGGTGTGATGTGCCGGCTTCGTAATGACTCATGCCAGTATTTGTCCTACATGTAATTTTTGGGTTTGATTGATTTGAACCGGGTTCAGCGCTTTACCGCCCGGCCACTGCAGTGAGGTCAGGCAAATAGCTTTTTGATCACCACAAGCCACATGTACGCCATGTTTATCTAGCGCGAGGATAGTTCCAGGTACCTTGCCTTCCGCATTTTCATGAGATAACAAAGAACCCCAAACGCGCAGGTTATTTGTTTCATCAATAGGCGTAAATGCTACTGGCCATGGATTAAATGCACGGATATTGCGGTCAATCGTGACCGCATCCTGAGTCCAATCAATTTTAGCTTCTGCCTTGGATAATTTATGTGCATAAACCGTAAGCGCTTCATCCTGCACTTTGCGGTGATCAAGATAGTGCTGTAGAGATTCTTCTGATTCCAGCACTTTGACTGTTGCTTCAGCACCTTGCTGAGCCAGCTTGTCATGCAAAGAAGCAGAGGTGTCTTGTGGCTCAATCGGGCAGATGGTTTTATACATCATGTCGCCAGTATCCAGACCAGCTGCCATTTTCATAATGGTCACACCAGTCTCGGCATCACCCGTAGCGATGGCACGCTGGATTGGTGCGGCACCACGCCAGCGCGGCAGTAATGAACCGTGAATATTCAGACAGCCATATTTCGGCGTATCTAAAACCACTTGCGGCAGGATCAGACCATAAGCTGCCACAACCATGACATCCGCATTTAAGGCTTTTAACTCAGCTTGAGCTGCCAGACCTTCGTCTGTTGAAGATTTAAAGTGTAGCGGTTGATAGACCGGAATATTGTGTTCCAGTGCCAGCTGTTTAACCGCAGATGCAGTGAGTTTTTGGCCGCGACCCGCTTTACGGTCCGGTTGGGTATACACCGCCACAATCTCATGGTCGGTTTTTAGCAGCGCAGCCAATGCAGTGGCTGCAAATTCTGGTGTGCCTGCAAAAATGATTTTCACGGATGAAATTCCAAATAAACTTAAGGGCATTATAAGGCATAAGGCAATTCGCAGCCTAATTCAGCAAAAGCTTAAAGCTCAGTACCACCCATTACCATGATAAATCACTCAAATTTCATATAAAAAAAACTCATGCAAATTGTAAAAAATATTCATGAAAGTTTTGTATTTAAACCGGAACGATAACGGTATAGTAGTTTTTAATAAAATATTTTAATCGTGTACGTACTGAAACTGCTCTGAGCATATCCCCGCCTGTCACATTGATAAGCGCCTGATCCGCCGTGTAACTTGGTGTATGATATGTTCAATTTTCGACTGATTTCATGCTCTCGATCAGACAGATTTCGCCAGAGTGAATGAACTCATTCATCTCAAGCACAACCTTTGTTGGAATAACACAATGCCTGACTATCGTTCAAAAACATCGACACACGGAAGAAACATGGCGGGTGCGCGTGGCTTATGGCGCGCCACTGGTATGAAGGATGAAGACTTCGGCAAGCCAATTATTGCAGTGGTCAACTCATTTACCCAGTTCGTTCCGGGCCACGTACATCTTAAAGACCTCGGTCAATTGGTGGCGCGTCAGATTGAACAAGCAGGCGGCGTAGCAAAAGAATTTAATACCATTGCTGTGGATGATGGTATCGCGATGGGTCATGATGGCATGTTGTATTCACTGCCTTCACGTGACCTGATCGCGGACTCGGTTGAGTACATGGTGAATGCACACTGTGCTGACGCGATGGTCTGTATCTCGAACTGTGACAAAATCACACCGGGGATGCTGATGGCGGCAATGCGCCTGAACATTCCAGTCGTATTCGTGTCAGGCGGCCCAATGGAAGCCGGTAAAGTGAAAATCCGTGGTAATGAACACGCGATTGACCTTGTTGATGCCATGGTGGTTGCAGCAGATGATAGCTTCACTGATGAAGAAGTTGCAGCATATGAACGTTCTGCATGTCCAACTTGTGGTTCATGTTCTGGTATGTTCACAGCGAACTCAATGAACTGCTTAACTGAAGCATTGGGTCTGTCTTTACCAGGTAATGGTTCAACACTTGCTACACATGCAAACCGTAAAAAGTTATTCGAAAAAGCAGGTCAACTCATCGTAGAGATCACCAAACGTCACTACGAGCAAAATGATTACAGCTTGCTGCCACGCAATATCGCAACCAAAGCATCGTATGAAAATGCTATGACTTTAGATATCGCGATGGGCGGTTCAACCAATACGGTACTTCACTTATTGGCAGCTGCTCATGAAGCTGGTGTTGATTTCACCATGAATGACATTGACCGTCTGTCTCGTAAAGTGCCAGTCCTGTGTAAAGTTGCACCTGCAAAGCAGGACGTACATATGGAAGATGTACACCGCGCTGGTGGCATCATGTCGATCTTGGGTGAACTGGATCGCGCAGGCTTGTTGGATACCTCTGTACCCACCGTCCATGAAGCAACTTTAAAAGATGCCTTGGATAAATGGGACATTATCCGTACTGAAGATGAAGAAGTGTATACCTTCTTTAAATCAGCACCGGGCGGTGTACCAACACAAACCGCATTCTCACAAGACCGCTACTACTCACGTTTAGATGGTGACCGTGAAAATGGTGTGATCCGCAATGCCGAACATGCCTTCTCTAAAGACGGCGGTCTGGCAGTACTTTATGGCAACATCGCACTGGATGGCTGTATTGTAAAAACGGCTGGTGTAGATGAGTCGATCTTGAAGTTCAACGGTACAGCACGTGTATTTGAAAGCCAGGATTCAGCAGTTGAAGCGATCTTGGGCGGTAAAATCACGGCCGGCGATGTGGTTGTAATTCGTTACGAAGGCCCACGTGGTGGCCCAGGTATGCAAGAAATGTTGTATCCAACCAGCTACCTGAAATCAAAAGGTTTAGGGAAAGACTGTGCACTTGTAACAGATGGTCGTTTCTCGGGTGGTTCATCAGGTCTTTCAATTGGTCACGTGTCACCAGAAGCTGCGGAAGGTGGTGCGATTGGTCTGGTTGAAGATGGCGACCGTATCGAAATCGATATTCCGAATCGTACGATTCACCTGGCTGTTGAGGACGCTGTAATGGCAGAACGTCGTGCAGCGCAAGAAGCCAAAGGTTGGAAGCCTGCGGAAGAGCGTCCACGCAAGATTTCTAAAGCCTTGAAAGCCTATGCAATGCACACCACGAGTGCTGCGAAAGGTGCAGTA
Source organism: Acinetobacter sp. HA (assembly GCF_000264725.1). Classification (NCBI taxonomy): domain Bacteria; kingdom Pseudomonadati; phylum Pseudomonadota; class Gammaproteobacteria; order Moraxellales; family Moraxellaceae; genus Acinetobacter; species Acinetobacter sp. HA. The sequence continues at coordinate 25,762 of NZ_AJXD01000096.1, forward strand.
CGTGATATCTAAGCTGTAAATTTTTATAGCACAAAAAAGCACTCCAGATGGGGTGCTTTTTTTATTTCTTAGATATTTAAGGTTGGGTAAATCACGTGAACTTTCATAAAAGCAATCATGGCAGTACTTTAGATATTTAAAACCAATAAAGGCTTAATAAAAGTAGGTGTATAGTAAAAATACAGTATCAATGCAAAAGTGATTACACGCATGTCAATGAAATTTATTAGCCGCTTTGTCGTAATTTTAGTGCTCATTATGATTTTAGCCGCACTTAGTATTCAATTTTTCTTTGATCCACATTACACCGTCGTATTCTGGATTTTAGCTGTTCCTGTAATTTTGGGAGCTCCGATTCTTGGATCTGTGATCTTGGCATCCAATGAAGAACTTGATCTTCATCAGTTGAATTAAGCACATATATTAAAAATGCGCCAGGCAGTGATTTGAATGACTATGTGAATGAATCTATCTCAGTTCTCTAACATTTGAACCATCGTCCAAGAAAAAGACTCGGCTTTAAAAGTCCGAGTCAGGTCATATGGCAACCCCCTGATATTGCACTGCAAATGCTAGTCTGATTGTTTGATAATTCACTGCCTCAAATCACTTTTAGGGTTCTAATAATTTTTGCATAGGCAGACTTTTACTTTGGATAGCGCCAAAGTAAAAAATACTTTTATTGCACTGACTCTATTGCCTGAACAAGTTTAAAGCATTGCTTTAAGATGAATGCAAGGCAGCGACATTGATATCGCTCTTACTCATGCGCCTAGAGCAAGAGAAAAACAGACTTAGGTGATACACAGAGTCTTACTTTTATGTGGACACGGCTTTCTATACAATCGGATAAAACCTAGACAGCTTTCAGGCTTCACAAGAATTACATCCAGGACAAAACAAGATGAGTAAAGATAATATCCGAGAGCACTCAGCCCCCGTTTATGAAGGCATCGAAAATGCCCCGGCCCGATCCATGATGCGTGCCACGGGTTTTCAGGATGAAGACTTTAATCGTCCTTTTATTGGCATTGCTTCGACCTGGGCCAATGTCACCCCGTGTAATATGCATATTGACGGTCTGGCCAGAACGGTAGAACAGGGTGTGAGTGCTGCGGGTGGCAAGGGCATTATCTTCAATACCATTACCATTTCCGACGGGATTTCTAATGGTACCGAAGGTATGAAATATTCCTTGCTGTCCCGTGAAATCATTGCGGATTCGATTGAAGCAGTGGTCGGCTGTCAGGCCTATGATGGTGTAATTGCCATTGGTGGCTGTGATAAAAATATGCCGGGCTGCATCATGGGACTGGCACGTCTAAACCGTCCAGGTCTGTTTATTTATGGCGGTACCATCAAACCGGGCGAAGGTCATACCGACATGATTTCCGTATTTGAAGCAGTCGGACAGCATGCCAAAGGTGAAATCAATGCGATTCAGGTCAAGCATATTGAAGAAGTGGCTTTGCCGGGTCCAGGTTCTTGTGGCGGGATGTATACCGCGAATTCCATGGCTTCTGCGATTGAAGCACTCGGTATGAGCCTGCCGGGTTCTTCTGCACAGGAAGCCGTCTCTGAAGACAAGCAGATCGACTGTGCCCGTGCTGGTGAAGCCGTGATGAATCTGTTACGTCTGGACATCAAACCACGTGACATCATGACCAAAGCGGCTTTTGAAAATTCAATTAAAGTTCTGATTGCTTTGGGTGGTTCGACCAATGGTGTACTCCATCTGTTGGCCATGGCACATACCGCAGGTGTGGAGCTCAGTCTGGATGATTTTGTCCGGATTGGTAAAGACATTCCTGTAGTCGCTGATGTACGTCCATCGGGTAAATATCTGATGTCGGAGCTGATTGCGATTGGCGGGATTCAACCATTGATGAAACGTATGCTGGATGCCGGCATGCTGGATGGTTCCTGCCTGACTGTGACTGGTAAAACTCTGGCAGAAAACCTGGCGAATGTAAAAGATTATCCTGAAGGTCAGCAGATTATCCTGTCATTTGACCAGCCGGTGAAAAAAGATTCACATCTGATCATTATGAAAGGTAACCTTTCACCAAAAGGTGCCGTGGCCAAAATTACCGGTAAGGAAGGCCTTTACTTCAAAGGAGCAGCACGGGTCTTTGAGGGTGAACAGGGCGCCATGCGCGGGATTCTGGATGGTGAAGTTCAGCCGGGTGAAGTGGTGGTGATTCGCGGTGTTGGTCCTAAAGGTGGACCAGGCATGCCAGAAATGCTGAAACCGACCTCAGCGATTATTGGTAAAGGCTTAGGGGATTCCGTAGCACTGATTACCGATGGCCGATTCTCCGGTGGTAGTCATGGGTTTGTGATTGGTCATGTCACCCCAGAAGCCTATGAAGGTGGACCGATCGGTCTGGTACAAAATGGCGATGAGATTTCGATAAATGCAGAAACCCGTGAAATGACCTGGCATGTCTCGGATGAGGAAATCGCTGCACGTCAGGCCGCCTGGATTAAACCAAAACCGAATTACACGCATGGAGCATTAGCCAAGTTTGCCAAACTGACCTCTGGTGCAGAAACCGGGGCAGTGACTGACCTAAATCTCGAGATCTAAACGCTCTGTAAACATTGATCATTTTGTCTTGAATTGATATAAGTTTTTTTCACATACAGCAGATCCAGGTGATCTGCTATTCTGGTGAAAAAGATAGTATCCTGTAGCAGTTAGACGCTGTCATCTGCTGCGTTGTTCTCTACTGAGGCTGATCTCATGTCCCTGTTACGCCGTTGGTTCGATCCAATCCGATCGAGTTGGTTTTATCAAAAGCCAACCCGCCAGGCGGTGCTATCTGCTGAAGATGGCTTAACGATTTATCTGCGTCTGGATGATGTGTATAGCTATCTGGCAGTGCAGCTGTTACCACAACTGGAAGAGATCCTGAGTCCGGAATTAAAACCGTTGAAGGTAGTCATCTCCAGTCAACGGGGCGAAATACCGAATCAGATGTCTTTTGAAGAATGGCAAAATTACTGTATTAATGATGCCAAAATCCTCTCCAGACAGCATCGTTTCAGCTTTCATGAAACACCAGAATTACCCACTGCAGAAGCCTTAAAACAGGCCGAAACCATTCTGCGCCGAACCCCATTGCGTGGCCAGGATTTTCTTTATCTGCTGGAAGATATCTTTCATATGCTGTGGCAAAAGCAGTATGGCAAACTGCGTACCTTGCATACCATGGCCAGTCGCCATCATCAGCCACAGGATTTTTCTGAACGGGTCTTTGACACAACCCCGGTTTTGGCCAGCTATTTTGATTTCGGTGGCCGTCAGTATCATGCCGTAGATGATCTGCTGCGTTTAACCCGCCGTCTGAAACAGCAAAAATTACTGACGGGTAATCCAATCTTCCTGATCAATCATATTGAATGGCGTGAGCACCTGATCAGTGATGCTGAAGAACTGAATGAAATTCAGGGCTTAGATCCGGAACTGGATCTGTATATTGCCCTGGAAGATCCAATTTCCTGGCTGTTGCTGGCCTATATTAGGGAAGAACTGGCTGATTTTTATAATATCCATCTGAATGTCTATCCGCTGTCTTATCGTGGCCGTGATGGCTTTGACTGGGGACTGGCAACGCGCCTGTCAAAACGGACTGAAGTCGAATTTACCCCATTTTGCCGACCGACGGTACAAAGCATTTTGCCGATGGCACAGCTGTATTACAGCTGCCCGGAAGAAGGGCGGGTGGATGCGATGTACCGGATTTTGCAGGCGGTCTGGACGCGTGGACGTGACTTGAGTTATACCCCACATTTCAATGCCTTACAGCAGGAACTGGGAGTTGGGCAACTGACCGAAGAAGATATTCAGGCTAAGCTTAGAGACAATGATATGCTCTGTGAAATGAAGTCTCAGCCCAACTTGCCGGTGCTGGAACTTCGGATTGATAATCAAAGTTTTGTATTTAATAGCTTATATCGTGTCTGGATGATTGAAAGTATTTTCAGTAATGTGTTAGAAGAAAAGTATAAGAGTGATAATCAAACTGAAAGTGAACTGAATAAACATGAACAAAGTAAAAGCTGAATCATTACAACATGCACGTGAGCAGATTGACGCGATTGATACAGCTTTGGTTGAGCTGATTGCTGCGCGCCAGTTTTATGTAGATCAAACCACCCGTTTCAAGAAAACTGAAACTGACCTGCAATCTCCGGAACGGATGGAGCAGGTTGTTGAAAATGTCAAAGCCCAAGCTCAAAAGCAGGGCATTGATCCAGTGTTTATCGAGCACCTGTATCGGGAAATGTTCCAGCATTTTATTCAGCGCGAACTGAAAGAATTTCGTCCTTAAGCGCCCTTTATTTAAAATCTGTGCTGGTCAATCTGATGCTTTCCAGCAAAGTACATCTTGAGCCTCAAGATTTGCTTGAGGCTGTATCCTTAAAACCCTGATTTTTCTTTGGCAGTCATTTTTATAGCATGGTTCTAAATAAATTTGGGATCATCAGATGATTGCTTTCCGATGTCGGCAATTGCTTTAGTTCCTGCGCTCATCGGCATGTGGTTGGGTAAGAAAATTCGCTATCGAATTCCTGAGCAGAAATTCCGTACTGTATTTTTTATCGGTCTGATTGCTTTGGGCAGTTATATGACACTGCACCAGTTCGGCTGGATTTAATCCAAGACTTTCTGAATCTCGGCAGAAAGTAAAAATTGGCTAAAATGTTGATAGGCAATACTCAGTTCATCAAAATTTTTCGCAGCTAACAGTAACTTGCGGTTGGCCCAATCTCCAGTCAACTGGATTTGCTTAAATGCATAGAGCTTGGCCAAACGTTGCGCAGCACGTTGCGGCATGATGGCAATGCCAACACCATTCGCAACCACCTGAGCAATAGCAGAAAAATTCGGCAATCTTAAGCGGTATTGGATTTCGCAGTGGAGTAATCTGGCCTGAGCTTCAATAGACTGTTGTAAGGAGTGATATTGCATTAAACCCACAAAGGGATAATTCAGACAGTCCCCTAATTTCAATGCTTTACTGGTACTGAGATCATGCTGTTCTGGACAGATTAGCACCAAAGGATCATCTGAAAATTCCAGGGTTTGCAACTGTGGAGCAGCAAAGAAGCTGGAAATTAAACCAAGTTTGGCAGTGCCACTGGTCAATGCTGCAATAATGTCATTGCTCTCTGCTTCTTTTAGATCAATCTGGATATTGGGGGTCATAACTGCTAGTTGAAATCTACTCATTTCTATACTAATATATAAATTATGAGTAAGTATGTAAGCATTAGCGTTGCAGCTAAAACACTAGGCGTTTCCATTCAAACATTAAGACGTTGGGATGAAGAAGGCGCTTTGGTTGCAGATCGAACCCCTAAAAATCACAGGCGATATGATCTGAGTAAGATCACGCCTGAGCAAATCCATAAGCTTGATAGTCAGGATCAAAGAAAAACCATTGCATACGCAAGGGTGTCTAGTCATGATCAAAAAGAAGATTTAATCCGTCAGCAACAAGTTTTAGAAATGTATTGCGCCAATCAAGGTTGGACGTTTGAGTTAATTTCCGATCTTGGTTCAGGTATGAACTACAAGAAAAAAGGCTTAAATAAGCTCCTTGAAGCCATTATGAATGATGAAATTGGGCGTTTGGTTTTAACGCATAAAGACCGTTTGTTGCGCTTTGGAGCTGAATTGGTTTTTGCCTTATGCGAAGCTAAGAGTGTTGAAATTGTTATTCTTAATAAAGGTGAAAATTTATCTTTTGAGGAAGAACTTGCTCAAGACGTTTTGGAAATTATTACTGTTTTTTCAGCAAGATTGTACGGTAGTCGTAGCAAAAAAACCAGAAGCTCATTCAGGCGGTTAAAGACGCACTATGAGCCGATTTATACGAGGGCATGTCATTCAATTACTGCCAAACGATAAGCAAGCCACTCATTTTGCACAGGCAAGTGGTGTTGCACGTTTATCTTATAATTGGGCATTAAAAGAATGGCAACGTCAGTATAAAGCGGATAAAGAATATCGAGATCAGTGTGAATATTATGGTGTCGAGGTTGATAAAAAACTCCTCAATAAGCCATCCGAAGGCAAGATTAGAAAACACTTAAACTCATTTAAGCGTTCAAAATATCCATTTATGCTGAAAGTAACCAAGTGCGCCCCACAGCTTGCTATTAAGCAGCTAGGCAACTCATTTGATCGCTTCTTCAGTGGTCAGTCAAAGTATCCTAGACCTAGAAAAAAAGGCGTAGATGATCGTTTTTCATTATCAAATGACCAGTTTCGCATTAAAGATAGAAAAATCAGTATCCCAAACTTGGGTTGGGTAAAGATGACTGAGGATTTACGCTATCAAGGTAAAATCCTATCAGCAAAAATATTTAAACAAGGTGGCAAGTGGTTTGCTTCTATTAGTGTTGAGTTAAATCAAGCTGAGAATCTTCACCCAAAAACAGGTGTGGCTATTGGTGTTGATTTGGGTGTTTCTAATCTTGCCACGCTATCCAATGGTGAGGTTATCCCATCAAGTGCGCCATTAAAAAGACAACTAGCCAAACTAAGACGACTTACAAAGTCTTTTAGCCGCAAACAGAAAGGTAGTCAAAATAGAGAAAAAGCGAAAACCAAGCTCTCTCGTTTGCACTACAAAATATCATGCCTGAGAAAGAACCATCTTCATCAAGTCACATCGAATTTAATCAAGCGATTCGATGTAATTGCAATTGAGGATTTAAATGTGAAAGGTATGGTTAAGAACCGTAAACTCTCAAGAGCCATATCTGATATGGGATTTCATGAGTTCAAGCGACAACTGATCTACAAGGCAGCACAACATGGCAAGTCAATTCTATCTGTTGGTAGATTCTTTCCAAGTAGTAAAATGTGTTCGCATTGTGGTGAATTAAATCAAAACTTAACGCTATCAATGCGTAAGTGGCGATGTTCATGTAAAACCCTGCATGATCGGGATATTAATGCTGCGATTAATATCCTAAAACATGCAGATAAAGAATTGGTAGCCACCTAAGCTACCAATGGCGGTGAGTTACACCGTGACAGCCTGTGGAATTGAGGTAATCCCAAAAGCAATTGCGATTGGTTCTTGATAGTGAAGCAGGAATTAGACATTAAGCCCACGTAAGTAGGTTTGAGTAGGTTTGAGTAGGTTTTAAATAACGGTTATTGACCAGATACTTGGGTAGCAACAGGGGAAGATATTCACTTTGTGCTGATGAATTACACCACAAGCTGATATTAGAATGCTGTCCTTCACTAAAAACTGCCATAGCTCGTGACAGCTGTTGTCCCTGTTGCAGGATGGCTTGGGCATGCTCAGCAAAGACCTGACCTGCAAAAGTCATTTTCACTCCGCCAGAATGGCGGCTAAACAGACTGACCTGATATTGCTGTTCCAGCTTTTTAATCCGCTCACTGGCTGCCTGTAAGGAAATAGCAGAGCGTTCAGCACCTTTGGTCAGACTACCTGTGTCGACTATATTGAGAAAAAGACGTAAATCAAAAAAATCCAGACGCATCGGCAGGATGCTCATATAAAAGATCAGGCCTATTTAAACAATTCTTGCGATATAAAAAAAGCAGCCTGGAGGCTGCTTGAAAATTTAAGTCTTCGAATTATTTTTTATCAACTAGGCTAAAGAACCAGTTCAGGAATAACGCAGCAAAGGTCGCTGTACCAATTCCACCTAGGTTAAAGTTACCGAAGGTCAGGGCAAAGTCACCCGTACCTAAAATAATGGTCACAGCCGCAACCATCAGATTTTTGTTTTGTGAGAAGTCGACTTTATTTTCAATCCAGATTTTTGCACCGGCAATGGTGATCAAACCAAAGACTACAATCGAAGCACCAGTCAGAATCGCAGTTGGAATGGTATGAATAATTGCACCAAACTTCGGTGATAGGCCAAGGAAGACTGCAAACACACCGGCTACGGCAAAGATAATGGTGGAGTAAACCCGGGTCACAGCCATCACACCGATGTTTTCACCATACGTGGTCATCCCCGGAGCACCGACACCACCAGCCAAGGTAGTCGCAACACCATCTGCAACAAAGGCTTTACCGATATGCGGATCCAGGTTTTCTCCAGTCATTGCGCCGACTGCTTTAATATGCCCGAGGTTTTCAGCGACCAGAATCAAGGCAATCGGTGCAATGATCAGCATGGCATTCAATTCAAAAGTCGGCGCATGGAAGGTCGGTACACCAAACCAAGCTGCTTGCTGAATTGGCAGGAAATTGATAGCAGTGCCATAACCCATGACATTGCTAAGTACGAAATAGATCAGATAAGCCAATAACAGGCCGACCAATAAAAGCAGACGCTGTAATAGACCACGGGTGAAGACGGCAATTGAACCCATACACAATACTGTGACCAAAGACATCCACATATTAAAAGTATTGCCCATCACGCTTTTTACAGTCACAGGAGCCAGGTTCAGACCAATAATCATGACCACCGCACCAGTCACCACAGGCGGCATCAATTTCTCAATCCAGCGGGTTCCTGTTGCCATGACCAGAAAACCCATCAGGGCATAGAAGATACCACAGGCAATAATCCCGCCTGCTGCAACGCCAATATTCGGATTGAGGCCACCACCGGCATAACCGGTTGCCGCAATCACGACCCCAATGAAGGCAAAGCTTGATCCTAGATAACTTGGAACCCGGCCACCTGTCATGATAAAGAACAGAATGGTACAGATCCCTGACATTAAGATGGCCAGGTTGGGATCAAAGCCCATCAAAAACGGGGCCAGTACAGTGGCACCAAACATTGCAAAAGCGTGTTGTACACCTAGAATTAAAGTTTGTGCGGGTGGTAAATACTCTGCGGTACCTACTGGTCGTGCATCGATACTGCCCTCATAAGGGCGCCATTTGGGAAACCAACTGGACATAAAATGAGCACTCAAAAGATAAATTGAGCACATCATACTCTTGTTCTTTCGAAGATTTAATTACCAAAACAAAATTTTTGTTCAAATTAATTCTATGACTTTATTTGAGATTTTACCGTGTGGTAAAAGTAAAGTGGTTTAAAAATAAAGTGAAATCAGTAGATTAATTCATCAGCTACTTCTTGGGATGATCTATAAATAAATCTAATGTGATATATAAAAGAAAGCTTTTTTGGCTATTGACTGATCAATAAAAAAGCACATCATGGAGATGTGCTTCTTCATGATTAAAAATTACTTAGCCCGTATTACGTAAACCAGCGGCAATTCCAGCAATACTTACCATTAAGGCATGATCTACCGGGGTGTGTTCAGCATTTTGCTCTGCCAGATACAGACGACGGCGTTTCATCAGTTCGGCCTGTAACAAGTGCAGCGGCAGTAAATAGGGCTTACGCACACGCATTGATTGATCCAGCACATCGTTACTGGTCAGCAGTTTTGATTCACCTTTTAAAGTCAGTAGCGTTTGTACTGCATCTTTCAGACGTTGACGCAGTTCCTCACCCAATACTTTCAGGTCGGGATCATGAGTCAAGTGTGACTCATAATACAATGCCACATCACCATCTGCTTTGGACAGGACCATTTCCAGCATATCAATCAGGGTCTGGAAATATGGCCACTGCGCTAGCATTTCATCGAGTGTAGCACGTTGACCCTGATCCAGTACCTCATTTAATGCAGCACCGGTACCGAGCCAGGCAGGTAGCATCAGACGGATCTGGGTCCAGGCAAAGACCCATGGAATTGCACGTAAAGATTCAATCCCACCACTGACTTTACGTTTCGCTGGACGTGAACCTAAGGGCAGCATTTGCAGTTCCAGCTCAGGGGTGACGGTACGCAGGTATTTTACAAAGTGAGGATTTTCACGGACTGTCTGGCGATAGACCTGTACCGATAAATCGGTCATCTGATGCATCAGGTCACGCCATTCTGTTTTCGGCACAGGGGGCGGCAATAGCGTTGCTTCCAGTGTTGCCGCGGTATAGATCTCCAGGTTTTGTAGCGCGATGCCTTCCAGACCGAACTTGAAGCGGATCATCTCACCCTGTTCAGTGACACGAATCGCACCTGAGATCGAGCCGGGTGGTTGTGAGAACAGGGCCTGTTGTGTTGGAGCACCCCCTCGGCTGATTGAACCGCCACGGCCGTGGAACAGCGTCAGCTGGATACCATGCTGTTTTGCAACAGCCGTTAGTTCCTCTTGGGCACGGTATTGCGCCCAGTTGGCAGACATAAAACCGGCATCCTTGGCTGAATCTGAATAGCCAATCATGACTTCATGCTTGCCCTGAATATGCTGTTTATACCAGTGCATATTGAACAGGGTCGACATGGTGCTGGCTGCGTCGTCGAGATCTTTCAAAGTTTCAAAGAGAGGCACTACACGTAAAGCCTGTTTGATGCCTGCTTCTTTTTGCAGCAATAAAACCGCCAGTACATCACTTGGATATTCCGCCATCGAAATGATATAGGCACCGAGTGATTCACTTGGCTGTTCTGCCAGCGTACGCATGGTCGCGAAGACTTCCTGCACATCCGGATGCTCAATCAGGCTACCGGCCGGTTCATTGAGGTATTTTGGTAATAACGGACGCTTGCTTTGCAGTTCCTGTAATAAGAAATTTTGACGTGCCTGTTCAGTCCAGGTTTCAAAATTACCTAAGCCAAGATACTCCGTAATCGCAGAGATCGCCTGACGGTGACGGCCAGATTCCTGACGGATATCCAGTTTCAGCAATTCAATGCCGAAACTGTTCACACGGTAAATAAAGTCCAGCAGTTTGCCATTGGCAATTTCTGGTAGATTGCACGCTAGCAGCGAGCGATAGCACAGCAATAAAGGCTGTAATAACTCATCTTTGGTTTTAATTACCTGGCTGTCATCGGCATCATGACCATGCAGTTTTTCTGCTAGCCAGTGCCGCGTTGCTTTCAGGCGTTCACGGGTGTCACGGAGATATTCACGATAAGGTTCCGGATGTGAGCTGCCCAGCGCCTGTTGCAGTTCTTCACTGCATTGCTGGATCGACAGTTCCCAGCGCAGATCTTCAATATCACGTAAATACAGATCAGCGGCTTTCCAGCGTGACAGCCATAGTACTTCCTGAGTAATGTGATGGGTCACATTCGGGTTACCGTCACGGTCACCTCCCATCCAGGAGGCAAAACGCACTGGCGCAACACTGAGCGGTAATGACTGACCGCACTGTTCCTGTACCATGCCATCCAGTTCACGGATGAATTTTGGTACTGCATTCCATAAGGTCTGTTCAATGGTAGTAAAGCCCCATTTGGCTTCATCGACTGGTGTCGGACGATGCTGACGGATTTCATCGGTCTGCCAGGCAGACGTGATTAGCTGTTTCAGTTCGGCCAAAATGGCTTGGCGTTCACGCGGGGTGAGTTTCTGCTGGTCGCATTTGGACAGACAGTCATTGATACCATCATATTTTTGAATCAGGGTACGTCGGCTGACTTCAGTCGGATGCGCAGTCAGTACCAGTTCAATTTTCAGTTCACAGATCTGCTGATATAGGCTTTCAGCGGAAATTTCCTGCTGTTTAAATTTTTCAAATAGGGGAACCAGGGGATTTGGCGATTCGGCAGTTTCATCAAATTCGCTTTGACGGCGACGACGGACCACGTGATATTGCTCGGCAATATTGGCAAAGTTCAGGAAGTGGGTAAAGGCGCGGGTAAGCGGAAGAATTTCATCATCTTCCAGACTGAGAAATAGCTGTTCGAGTTGTTTTTCTGCTTCTAGCTGGCCGTCGCGAGCACCTTTGGAAAGCGCCCGAATCTGTTCCACCTGATTAAACAAATCCTGCCCCGCATGTAGCTTTAAGGTTTCACCGAGCAGATTGCCCAGTAAACGTACGTCTTCGCGTAGTGGTGCATCAATTTGTTGAGCCATTTTTATATTCCCTCTGTTGCATTTCCTGACTATACCGCGCCTGGAAAGCATTCCAAGCCCATTACAGACAAAAGTCGGACACGACCTGCCTATAAAATAGCAAGGTGAATGCCAATTTGTATGAATCTAATTACAAATTGGCATTTTAGGCGGCATAGCGCAATAAGAAAATATGAATAGCGTCCTGAATAATTATTTGCTGTTTTTCTAAGGCAGGTACGGGAAACACACCCAGCAGAACTTTCTGATGCCGGTTACCAAATAGCAGTGAGAGCATCAGTTCAGTTTGACGCAATGGATCATCTTGCTGAATAAAATGATAGCTCTGGGCCAGATGAAAGAACTCTTGCCAGAGCTGGCTTAATCGCAGATGCGAGGCATTAAAGAATTGTTGAGTTAAAGGACTTTGCTCGGAAGCCAGTTCCATCAGCAGTAAATCCAGTTTAATCGCTTCCGGCAGATTGACCATATTCATCGACAATATACAGGCTTCATGCAACGCATCACAAAAATTGCTCTTGGCATGCAGCAGTGTCGTTGGACTGGCTGGAATCAGATGCTCGCAAGTATCTTCAATCGCGCAGGTAAACAGTGTGGCTTTGTCCTGAAAATGGTTATACACCGTCAGCTTGGTTACGCCTGCAGCCTGCGCAATCTGGTTCATGCTGGAACCATGATAGCCATGCTGCAGAAACAGGTGTTTGGCCGCATCCAGAATACGCCGGCGCTTTTCGAGATCTTTAGGACGTCCTACGGGAATTTGCACATTTTTTTCCAAAAAAATAAAAATGGTCATTGTTTTATGGGGGGAATTCTAATTAGTGTGCCGCATGGTATATTAATTAAAAAATAACCAGTTCACTATAGCGCAGTCTATCGACCAGAAAAATCATTATTTGATAAGAGCAGACAACATGAGCACGATTCAGTACGTCCTGACCGGCATGATTATAGCTTGCAGTGTGACCTTAGGGGGATGCAGCAAAAACAATGCGGCAACAGAACAGGAAGTTCCCTTTGTCATGGTGACTCAGCCGAATACTTCCTATTTAGAACAGAAAAGCTATGCCGGGGATGTGCAGGCACGTCAGCAAACGCCGCTGGCGTTCCGGGTCGCTGGTCAGATCATCCAGCGCTATGTCGATGTCGGGGATCAGGTGCGGGTCGGGCAGGTACTGGCAAGCTTAGATGTCAAGGATGCGGAACTGCAGTTAAACGCAGCGCGTGCCCAACTGGAAAGTGCCCAGTCCGCAGCCAAAATTGCGGAAGATGAACTGAACCGTTTTAAACAGTTACTGCCGGCCAATGCGGTCAGCCGCTCGCAATATGATGCAGTCGAGAATCAATATAAGGCAGCTAGATCGAATCTAAAGCAGGCCCAGTCCAATTATGATGTCAGCCGTAACCAGACGGGTTATAACCGCTTAATTGCCAATAAAAATGGCGTGATTACTGCACGTCATATTGAAGTCGGTCAGGTCGTGGCAGCAGGACAGGCAGCCTTTGAAATTGCACTCTCCGGAGATCGTGAAGTGGTGATTGGGGTACCGGAACAGGCGGTGAGCGAGATTAAGGTTGGTCAGCCGGCCTGGGTTACCCTCTGGTCGAAAAAAGATGAAAAATTCAGTGCTTATGTGCGTGAGATTTCTCCGGCTGCAGATCAGTCCCGGACTTTTACGGTGCGGGTAGCACTACGTGAAGGTCAGAAGTCGATTCAGCTCGGACAAAGTGCCCGTGTGTTTTTTATCAAAACTCAGGACAATGCGCTGAGCGTACCCTTATCCAGTGTCTCTGCGACGGATGGCCAGGCCTATGTCATGGTGGTTAAGCCGGATTCTACCGTGCGTAAGCTGCCGGTACAGATTGGTGCTTATGGCCGTGACTCTGTGCCTGTGCTGAGTGGCCTCAAAGCAGATGATTATGTCGTGATTGGAGGCATTCACCTGCTCCGGGATCAGCAAAAAATCCGTCCGATTGACCGTCAGAACCGTAGTGTGACCATTCGGGCTGGAGGTTAAACATGAATTTTAACCTTTCCGAATGGGCCCTGAAAAATAAGGGTCTGGTGCTGTACTTCATGATTCTGCTCGGTCTGGTCGGCATCATGTCCTATTCCAAACTGTCACAGAGCGAAGATCCACCTTTTACCTTTAAGGTGATGGTGGTCCAGACCTACTGGCCGGGGGCCAGTGCACAGGAAGTTTCCCTGCAGGTCACGGACCGGATTGAAAAGGAGCTGATGACCACGGGACAGTATGAACGCATTATGGCGTACTCACGTCCAGGGGAATCTTTGGTGACCTTTATTGCCAAAGACAGTTTACGCTCCAAAGATATTCCTGATGTTTGGTATCAGGTGCGCAAAAAAGTCAATGATATCCGGCATGAACTGCCACAAGGCGTGCAAGGTCCGTTCTTTAACGATGAATTCGGCGATACCTTCGGCAATATCTATGTGCTGAAAGGCAAAGATTTCGACTACGCGACACTCAAAGAATATGCCGACCGTCTGCAACTGCAATTGCAGCGTGTCAAAGATGTTGCCAAAGTTGAGCTGATTGGCCTGCAAGACCAGAAAATCTGGATTGAGATTTCTAATACCAAAGCTGCACAGCTGGGTATTCCAGTCACTGCCATTCAGCAATCGCTACAACAGCAAAATGCTATGAGCAATGCCGGTTTCTTTGAAACTGACACAGACCGGATTCAGGTTCGGGTCAGCGGTGCATTGCAGACTGTAGAAGAGCTACAGCAGATGCCACTGTATGTGAATGGTAAAACCATCCAGCTCGGCGATGTCGCAGAGGTCTATCGCGGCTTTACCGATCCCGCCCAGCCACGTATGCGTTTTATGGGGGAAAACGGTATTGGTATTGCGGTATCGATGCGTAAGGGTGGGGACATCATTGCCTTGGGTAAACATCTGGAACAGGAATTTGCCCGCCTGCAGAAATCCCTGCCTCTGGGGATGGACCTGCAAAAAGTATCGGATCAGCCGGTGGCGGTCAAACGCAGTATCAACGAGTTTATGAAGGTGCTGGCGGAAGCGGTGATTATCGTGCTTCTGGTCAGCTTCTTCTCTCTCGGTTTCCGTCCGGGTCTGGTGGTGGCTTTTTCGATTCCTTTGGTGCTGGCGATGACCTTTGCCGGGATGCAGCTATTTGATGTCGGTCTGCACAAGATTTCCCTAGGTGCACTGATTCTGGCACTTGGCCTGCTGGTCGATGATGCCATTATTGCCATTGAGATGATGGCGATCAAAATGGAACAGGGCTATAGCCGGCTGGAAGCTGCCGGGCATGCCTGGCGTACCACGGCATTTCCGATGTTGACCGGAACCCTGATTACGGCAGCTGGCTTCCTGCCAATTGCGACTGCTGCATCCAGCACTGGGGAATATACCCGTTCTATCTTTCAGGTGGTGACCCTGGCCTTGCTGGTGTCCTGGATTGCTGCGGTGCTGTTTGTCCCTTATCTGGGTGACAAACTCCTGCCGGATTTTAATAAAGACCTGATCCAGAAAGCACCTTGGTATCAGCGCCTCTGGGCACGTCTGCGCAAGCAGCCTGAACCAGAGCCGATTGTGCATCATGCGGGGGAGCATCATGATCCTTATCAAACCCGGTTCTATCAGGGTTTTAGACGCTGGGTAAATACCTGTGTCACTTATCGCAAGACCGTGATTGCGTTGACTGTAGGAATTTTTGTCCTGTCGATCATCATGTTTAAATTGGTACCGCAACAGTTCTTTCCACCCTCCAATCGGGCGGAGATCCTGGTCGATCTGAAACTAGAAGAGGGGGCTTCACTGAAAGCCACCGAAGCTGCTGTGAAAAAAGTCGAAGCTTTCCTGTCTAAACAGGAGGGCATTGATAATTACGTGGTTTACGTCGGCACCGGTTCACCGCGTTTCTATTTGCCACTTGATCAGCAATTGCCTCAAACCAGCTTTGCCCAGTTTGTGGTACTGGCCTCTTCCCTGGAAGATCGCAATGAAATCCGTGAATCTTTAAGCAAGCAGATTCGTCTGCTGTTACCTGAAGTACGTACTCGTGTATCCTTGCTGGAAAATGGTCCACCAGTCGGCTATCCACTTCAATTCCGGGTGTCGGGTGAAGACTTGGCACTGGTACGCAGCTGGGCACAAAAAGTCGCTGCCAAGGTAGCTGAAAACCAGAACACCACCAATGTGCATCTGGACTGGGGCGAGCCAAGTAAAGTGATCAAATTAGACATTGATCAGGACCGTGCCCGTCAGATGGGTGTGAGCAGTAGTGATCTGGCCAATTTCCTGAACAGCTCCATTGCAGGCGCGGGACTGGATCAGTTCCGGGAAAAACGTGAGCTGATTGAAATCCGTCTGCGTGGTGAGCAGGCTGAACGTGTCGATGTGGCATCTTTAAGCAGTCTGGCGGTACCCACTGCACGTGGTAACTTTGTGCCCTTGGCGCAGATTGCCAATATTGAATACAGCTTTGAAGAGGGACTAATCTGGCATCGTAACCGTTTGCCGACGATTACCGTACGTGCGGATATCCGTAGCAATTTACAACCAGCCACCGTGGTCAATCAGCTTGCTCCTGTCTTGGAGAGCATTAAAGCTCAATTACCAAGTGGCTACTTGATTGAGGTAGGCGGAACCGTAGAGGAATCAGCACGTGGTCAGACCTCTGTGAATGCCGGTATGCCATTGTTCCTGGCAGTGGTTCTGACCCTGCTGATGATCCAGCTAAGAAGTATGTCACGGACCTTTATTGTGTTCCTGACCGCCCCACTGGGCATCATTGGCGTGGTACTCTTTCTGTTATTGTTTAATAAACCGTTTGGTTTCGTCGCCATGCTGGGTACGATTGCACTCTCAGGCATGATCATGCGTAATTCCCTGATTCTGATTGATCAAATTGAACAGGATATTCAGGCTGGGGAATCACAATGGGATGCCATCATCAATGCCACGGTACGCCGTTGCCGTCCAATTGTATTGACTGCCTTGGCTGCTGTACTGGCCATGATTCCACTTTCACGTAGCATTTTCTTCGGTCCCATGGCAGTTGCTATCATGGGCGGACTGATTGTGGCGACACTGTTAACCCTGTTTTTCCTGCCGGCCTTGTATGCGCAATGGTTTAAGGTAAAGAAAACTTCGCGATCGGTCTAAAACTGTCTTAAAATCAGGTGCGAAATATTAAATTTTTTAATATAGTAGTGCCTGATAATTTTACAATTTTAAAAAATGCGAAGTTGCCGTTTTTCCCGTGTTGCAGAAACGGGCAACGAGGTTGAAAGAGACATGAATCAAAAAAGTTTAACTCAAATGCGGCGCTCTGTAGCCATTGCATATGTGTTCATGTTTTTAGCCTCTTTTACCGTGATTTTTGGAATTTTTTCTTATTGGTTAGCACGCAAAGTCGCTCAGGTCGACTATGCAGAAGTCTGGCTACAGGCACAAGCGCTGTGGATCATGCGTAATGTGGTAATCTATACCATGCTGGCTGTTTTTGCAGCCCTCTGGTTCATTCCACTCTTTTTCCATGCCTGGGACAGCATGTTATGGGTGAAAGCCTGCACGGTCGCTGGCGTCGTATTCAGCTTTATTGCGTTTATTTTCATGATTAATGCCTGGTTCAAGGGCGTTTCCAAATTCTATCAAAGCAAAGCTGTTTTCTAGGCTTTCGATTTTTTTTCATATTCCCCCTTGTAAAAACTGGTTTGACCCCCAATTTCAGACCACAGTTAAGTATTAAATAAAATTCCGTGAGGAGCATCGCCAGACATGGCTAAACGTGATTATTATGAGGTTTTGGGTGTTGCTAAAACCGCTAGTGATGATGAGATTA
Source organism: Acinetobacter sp. HA (assembly GCF_000264725.1). Taxonomy (NCBI): domain Bacteria; kingdom Pseudomonadati; phylum Pseudomonadota; class Gammaproteobacteria; order Moraxellales; family Moraxellaceae; genus Acinetobacter; species Acinetobacter sp. HA. The sequence goes on from NZ_AJXD01000096.1 coordinate 43,505, forward strand.
AAAAAGCCTACCGTAAGTTGGCGATGAAATATCATCCAGACCGCAACCCTGACAATCCAGAAGCTGAAGAAAAGTTCAAGGAAGCTTCAGAAGCTTATGAAGTACTGTCTGACAGCGAAAAGCGCAGCATGTACGACCGCATGGGCCATCAGGCCTTTGAAGGTGGTATGGGCGGCGGCGGTGGCTTCGGCGGTGGTTTTAGCGCAGAAGATATTTTCAGCCAGTTCGGTGACATCTTTGGTGGGGCATTTGGTGGTGGTCGTCAGCAACAACGTGCGCGCCGTGGTTCTGACTTACGTTATGTCATGGAACTGAGCCTGGAAGAAGCAGTCAAAGGCGTCAAGAAAACTATTACTTTCACTGCACCTGCACCATGTGATGCCTGTGATGGTAAAGGTTCCAAAAATCCGAATGATGTGGAAACTTGTCCGACCTGTCATGGTGCAGGCCAGGTACGTATGCAGCAGGGCTTCTTCTCTGTACAGCAAACCTGTAGCACCTGTCGTGGTCAAGGCAAGATCATCAAGAATCCATGTAATAAATGTCATGGTTCGGGCGTATCTGATCGTCAGCAAACCCTGGAAGTTACCATTCCAGCGGGTGTGGACAATGGCGACCGCGTACGTTTAACCGGTAAGGGTGAAGCGATTCGTGATGGTCAATCAGGCGATCTGTACGTAGAAGTAGTGGTGCGTGAGCACGAGATCTTCCAGCGTGATGGTGCTGACCTGTATATGGATGTGCCTGTTTCAATTGCTGATGCTGCATTGGGTAAAGAGATTGAAATCCCAACCCTGGATGGCCGTGTCAGCCTGAAAATCCCGGAAGGTACGCAAACCGGTAAATTATTCCGTTTACGTGGTAAGGGTGTAAAACCTGTTCGTACCAGCATGACTGGTGACCTGTTATGCCGGATTGTGGTTGAAACACCGGTAAACCTGACTGCACGTCAGCGTGAATTGTTGAAAGAGCTGCAAGCATCAATGGATGGGGAAGGTAGCCAATCTTCACCGAAGAAAAAATCATTCTTTGATCGTCTGTTTGACTAATTGAATGAAAATAAAAAAGGATGCTCAGGCGTCCTTTTTTATATCTTAGCTTTATAGTCCACCGATTTTTAAAGAGAAAAAATTGGTATCTTCCTCAGGTTTCTGTATAAGTTTACTGCTCAGTAAAGCTCCTGTCATACCTTACATTCCTGTGGCTTGAACTTACTCTTTTATTTCAACAAAGCTAACATAAATGATACTGATCTCATCTTTTGCAATTTGCTGAAGTAGCTAAACTGATTATAAGAATAAAGAAGTTGATCACGCATAATTTTTTTAAAATTTAAGGTAACCGAGATGATAAAAGTAAATATTGGTATTTCAGCCGAAGACAGAGCGGAAATTGTAGAAGGTCTATCCAGACTACTTGCCGATAGCTACACCTTATATTTAATGACCCATAACTTTCACTGGAATGTCACCGGCCCGCAATTTAATACTCTACATAACATGTTTATGCAGCAATATACCGAACAGTGGAATGCTTTAGACATTATTGCAGAACGGATCCGTTCTTTGGGCTTTCCGACGCCAGGAACCTATCAGCAGTTTGCAAAGCTGACTTCTATTGAGGAAATTGAAGGTGTTCCTAAAGCGGAGGAAATGATTCGCTTACTGGTCAATGCCCATGAGACGGTTGCCCGTACCGCAAGAAGCATGTTTGACATTGTAGACAAGGCAAATGACCAGCCAACTGCAGATATCCTGACTCAACGTCTGAATGTACACGAGAAAACAGCCTGGATGTTAAGAAGTCTGTTAGAAGAGTAAATCTTTCAGATATTCAAAGCTGAATTTTTAGTTTTCTATTTTCAAGGTATTGCTCTCATACAACTGGCCCATGGTGATCCTATGGGCTTTTTATATTTTTAATCCTGAGCTCATCGTGTATACAGGAAAAACAGCTTGCCCAATATTTTATAGAAAGCCGACTCTTTAAAATTTAATTAAACATTTCCTGCATATCAAAAACGCTCATGATCTTCTTTAATTCTTTTCATTGATTTTTATGCGATCAATCTTAGTGTTAGGAGCGAGTTTTGCTATAGTAAGAACAATTTCGAATCAATATCAGGACTATGTTATGTCAGCGACACCACGCATTGGAATTTTAGGTGCAGGCGGCCGTATGGGACGCATCCTTATTCAGGCAGTGAAAGAAGCCGGCTATCAATTGGGCGCAGCAGTTGAACGCCCAGAAAGTACTTTAATTGGTACAGATGCAGGTGAAATGGCAGGTATTGGTGTAGTTGGTGTAAAAGTCGTGGGTAGCCTTGAAGAAGTGGTGAAAGACTGTGATGTGGTCATTGACTTCACTGCACCTGCAGCCACTATACATCACCTTAAAGTGTGCCGTGAAAATGGCGTGGCCATCGTGATTGGTACCACGGGTCTCAACGACGAACAAAAAGCTTACCTCGATGAGTCTGCAACTGAAACCCCTGTGGTCTACGCTGCCAACTATTCAGTGGGTGTAAACGTGTCAATTAAACTACTAGAGCTAGCATCTAAAGTATTTGGTGATACCGTTGATATTGAAGTGATTGAAGCGCACCATCGTCATAAAGTGGATGCACCATCAGGTACAGCACTGATGTGGGGTGAGGCAATTGCAGGTGCACTCGGCCGTGATCTGAAAAAAGATGCAGTCTATCACCGTGAAGGCCATACAGGTCCACGTGAGCGCCAAAGTATCGGCTTCCAAACGATTCGTGGTGGTGATATTGTGGGTGAACATACAGCGATGTTTATTGCCGATGGTGAACGCGTTGAAATTACCCATAAAGCCACTAACCGCATGAACTTCGCTTCAGGTGCAGTACGTGCCGCAGCTTGGGTAGTTGGTCGCGATGCGCGCAAATATGACATGAAAGATGTACTTGGTTTTAACGATATTCAAGTTTAAATTTTCGTCAAAATCATTTATAAGTATAAGAATAACTAAAACTAAAATAAGACGACAATGAAATGAAAAAAGTCATACTCATGATCTGTGCTGTGGCATTTGCCGCCGCAGCACAGCCTAAATCTGTACCAAATGCCAAACTCAGTATTAATAAAAATAATATCAAGGTCTGGACCTATCAAGACAAGAATAATCCGGTTTTTCTGTATAAAGCTGAAACGACCTATGATGTACCGATAGAACAGGCAGTACACCTGATTATTGATGTCGATAATGCAGTAAAATGGGTGCCTTATATGGGCAATGTGAAGCTACTCTCCCGGGATGACAAAAAGGGGGATTTTACCTTGTATATGGTACTGGATTTTCCGTTTCCGCTGAAAGACCGGGACTTAGTGGTACAAGGGAAGATGATCCGTGAAGCCAATGGCCAGATCACGATTAAGAACAAAGCCATTCAAAAGGGCTATCCACTGAATCCGGATTATGTACGCTTGACCCATTATGAAGGTGATTGGACTTTTAACCGTTTAGGCGAGAAAAAGGTCAAGGTCTCTACTTATGGTTATGCCAATCCTGAAGGCTCTATCCCGCTGACTTTTGTAAATATGTTTGTACAGCAGCAGCCTTATCAGATGTTGCAAAAAATGAAGCTGGAACTGAATAAATCCTCGACAGTTCCGGTATTGCCAGAAGCGCTGCGTTAGTCAGTCTTGACATCCTCACCCACCTAAAGGAGGGTGATTCCTACTGCTAGACGCTCATGCCCGAGCGCAAGAATGTTTAGAGCTGAGTTTTTATCTCTATCGTGAGCTGTACCGCAACTTACGCACTCCCATTCTCTTATTCCAAGACCCGTCCTACCTTTCGGACTACTTGAGGTGATCTCACCACAGCACGAACAGATTTGGGTGGTATAGGCTTCATTGACTTCCTCAAACAATACCCCTGCGTTCTCGCATTTATACTTGAGCAATGTTTTTAGTGCCGAAAACCCTGTATCTAAAACAGACTTTGCCATTTTAGTTTTGACTAGTTTCCTGGCACTTAAGTCACCCACAACAATTAGTGCATTGTTTTTTACAAGCATGGTGCTTGCTTTGTGCAAATGATCTTTACGACAATTTGCAATCTTAGCGTGTAATGCACGAACACGCTTTTTATTCCTTGATCGTTGAGCAATCCCTAATTTCTGTTCGTACTTCCGATAGAATTTAGGGTTTGTGATTACTGCGCCATCAGAGCAGGTGGCAATATCTTTTAAACCTAAATCAATGCCTATGGCTTTGGTTGCTATTGGTTTTTCTTGTTTAGGTGATTCAACCACGAGGCACACATACCAGCGCCCACGACTATCTTCAACAAATGAGCCAGTTTTAACCTTGTATTTGCCTATACCATAACTGTCCCATAAGTTGAATTTAGTTTTCCCGTACTCAACCCAGCCATCGGCATACTTGAATCCTGATTTTTTAAATGGTATCCAACCCAAAGATCGTCTTGCTGATTTTTTGTTGCTTACACGCCATTTCAGCTTTGCTTTTTTAAATTGCTTTCTTCGGGTAATAAGTTCTTCTGTAATGGCTTGAACAGTTTGACTATGCAGGTTGCATTCCTTAGAAGTACCTTTGGTGTATTCTGCAATATCGTATGCCGATAGAAATTCACCCTTACGCTTGAGATGTTTAAATCCTAAATCATTCACATAATTCCAAACAAAATTCACCTCAGATGCTAATTGGTCTAGCACCTTGCAATGTTTGTTTCTTATACGTAACTTAAGTGTTTTCATCATTAGAATATATTTAGTCTATGAACAATAGTCAAGAAATTAGAACAGGTCGTCACTGTGTTTTTAATATGCACGTTCACTTGGTATTTGTGGCGAAATATCGTAGAGATGTTTTCACCAATGCCATGCTTGAAACGATGCGTGAAGTATTTGAACGTGTCTGCTTAGACTTTGAAGCTGAATTGATAGAATTTGACGGTGAACATGATCATGTACATTTGCTCGTCAATTATCCACCTAAAGTCGCCATTTCTAGTTTAGTGAATAGCTTAAAAGGTGCGTCTAGTCGCATTCTACGAACTAAGCATCCTGAAATTAAGAGCAAATTATGGGGCAATGCCCTGTGGTCTCCAAGTTACTTCGCTGCGTCATGCGGAGGTGCGCCAATCGGAATTATTAAACACTATATTCAGCAACAGCAAACACCGCATTAATGGCTTACGCCAGTCGCTTATATCCTCGGGCTGAACCCCGAAGTTTTACGCTCCAACGGATAAAAATCTGCCCGACTATCGCAGAAGGGCAGATGAGTGTATTCAAATCAACAATTTAAAAATCTGCTTTTAACACGATACGGTAACGGGCCTTGCCAGAATGCAGGCGTTCAATCGCTGTATTGATATCTGACATTGGAAATAATTCAATTTGTGGCGCAATATTTTTACGCGCGGCAAATTTCAGTAACTGACGTAAAGCTGCTGGAGAACCTGTCGGTGAACCAGTCACGGATTTGGCACCGCCAATTAATGAGCCAGCCGAAATCTGCATCGGCTCTAAAGGTAAGCCCAGCATATGCACGGTACCATTCGGTGCCAGTGTCGCCAGATAAGCCTGCCAGTCCAACGTGACATTCACGGTACTGAGCAGTAAATCGAATTTACCACGCAGTTTTTTAATCGCTGCCGGATCACGGCTGTTCACCACATGATCCGCACCCATGGCTTTGAGCTCATCGGTTTTATCCAGGTTGGAGGTAAAAGCAGTAATCTCACAGCCCCAAGCTTTGAGCAATTTAATGGCGATATGCCCTAAACCGCCAATGCCAATAACCCCGACATGGTGAATGGCCTGAATCTGATGTTTCAGAATCGGATCAAATACGGTAATACCACCACAGAGCAGAGGACCGGCACTGGTCGGATCCAGATCTTCCGGTAGAGGAATTGCCCATTGCCAGCCAGCACGGACTTTATCGGCGAACCCACCGGCATGACCCACAATTGTGGCCACCTGACCGCCAGTACACATGACCTGTTGACCTGAAATACACGGGTCACAATGCTGGCAACTTTCTGCTGTCCAGCCAATGCCGACGCGCTGACCAACCTTTAAACCTTTGGCTTCCGAACCCAGTTGTGTGATTGTGCCAATAATTTCATGGCCGGCTACAACAGGATAGACTGAAGATCCCCAGTCATTATTGAGCACTGAAATATCGGAATGGCATAGGCCACAATATTCAACTTTGACTTCGACCTGATGTGGCTGAAGTTCACCTGCATCAAATTGATAAGGCTCTAGTGCTGCACCTGCAGACATTGCGGCATAGGCTTGAATGGTATTATTAGACATGGGCTCAGCTCTTATTTGAATGAGAGGATCTTGTTTTTAAAGTGACAGTGATTTTCATGGTCATCGACCATGCCCACTGCCTGCATAAAGGCATAACAAATCGTTGGACCAACAAATCTGAAACCGGCTTTCTTCAAGGCTTTGGACATGTGCTGACTTTCAGCAGTTTGCGCCGGAGCCTGACGATAATTTGCTACATCATTATTTAAACGCGGCTGCCAGGCAAAAGACCATAACCATTCGACCACATCATGACCTTGAGATTTCAGCTGTTGCCAGGCTCGGGCATTATCCCGAATTGCGGTCAGTTTACCGATATGCCGGATCAGACTAGCATCTTGCAGTTTTGCTGTGAGTTGCTCATCTGTAAAGGCAGCAATGGTTGCAATAGAATATTGAAAGAAATGTTCACGGTATGCTTCACGCTTTTTCAGGACCGTGATCCAGGCCAATCCTGCTTGCTGTCCTTCCAGACACAGCATTTCAAACAGACGCGGTTCATCCAGAATAACCTGTCCCCATTCTTGGTCATGATATTGAATATAAAGAGAATTATCGGAGCACCAGCCACAGCGTTGAATGGTCATGTAATGCTCCTTATTTTTAGAGTTTAAATGTGGTCCATTGATCTTGCTGGTTATCCCAGTAAGACAACTCTGCCTGCTCCAGATCACTAAACTGGATCCAGGCATCTTTGCCGCTCTTATCGGCATAACCGGTACTGATCAGAAGTGCATCTTCGGTGATTTCCATAATCCAGCCCTGATAAGTCTGGTCATTGAGCACGATTTTTTGTTGATTGCCTGACTCAGCAAATTCTACCAGACGGTTGATCAACGCTTCTGACATGTACATTTCCTAAAATTAACGTAAATATGGATAGGGATTTACCGCACCACGGCCTTTACCCTGCAGATAAAGCCCATAATGCAGGTGAGGCGCAGTATGCCGTGCATTACCGCTATTGCCAACATAGCCAATCACCTGACCTTTTTTGACATAGTCCCCGACACTCAAGCCGCGCTTATGCCCGTCGAGATGCGCATAATAATGCCAGGTTCCACCCGGGCCGAGTATCCAGATCACTTTACCACCCAAATTGTTATTGCGTAAGTCTGCAATCAGGCCCTCCGTCGCACTCAGAACCTTGGTTCCACGTGGAGCCATAATGTCGATACCTTCATGCAGGCGGCCACTGCTGCGGGAAGCTCCCCAGGTATCCTTGAGCTGGCGTGTCTTAATGTTATCTACCGGGATCGGCAGCCGGGAGGGCATTGTTGTATTCCTCAGTTGCTGCACCAGAATCGGATTTAGTACTGCAGAACCCGGCTGTTTGGGAGTAGAGCTACACGCTGCCAATAGCAGCATCAAAACAGAAATAATGGCAAAACGAATATTGTGCTGCAAAGCATCCTTCCTTGTGCGCCTGTATCAAATTCAAAATTATTAAGTTAAAAATCTCGTATTTCTAAATATGTCACAGTTGAGTTGCAGAGATCAATTTTTTCATTGCTGTGGGGATGCCGGCCTGAACTGCCGCGGTTGGCTCCAGCCAGATGCCATTCAGTTCAATAGCTAAATGCTCTTGCAGATCAGCATCAATGACAAATACCAGACCTTCCAGTTGCCAGGTAAAATGGGTAAAACTATGCGAAATTTCGACTTTTTGTATGAACTGTTTTAAGCCTAGACTCTGTTTTAATATATCCAGTTCATGTACTTCTTCGATAATCGGCAAGCACCACAGACCACCCCAAAGTCCAGTATTAGGACGTTGCTGCCACAGCCATTGATCACCACATTGTAAGATCAGTACCTGGGCAGATTTCACCGGTACTGGTTTTTTAGCTTTCTTAAAAGGCAGCTCGTTTTCTAAGCCTTGTTGATGTGCCTGGCAATGCTGTTGCATCGGACAATACAGACACAGCGGTTTCTTGGGCGTACAAACTGTGGCTCCCAGATCCATAATTGCCTGGGTATAGTCATGATTACGCTCGTGAGGACATAGCTCTTCAGCCAGTTGCCACATGGCACGTTCATGAATGGGCTTAGACAGATCATCTTCAATGGCAAAGAAACGCGACAAAACCCGTTTGACATTACCATCCATAATCACGCCATATTTACGTAGCCCTAAAGACATCAATGCACCAGCCGTCGAGCGGCCAATACCCGGCAGGGCAATCCATTCTTCCAGGGTTTCAGGAAAATGACCTTGCTTAGCTACAATTCCAGCTGCTTTATGCAGATTACGTGCCCGGGCATAATAGCCAAGTCCAGCCCAGTAGGGGGCAACTTCATCCCAGGTCGCGGTTCCCAAGTCCTGAACCGTAGGAAAGCGTGCAATAAAACGGTCAAAGTACTGTAATACCGTTTTGACCTGAGTCTGCTGCAGCATAATTTCAGAGACCCAGACTTTGTAGGGATCATCTGCTACCTGCCACGGCAAGTCATGCCGGCCATGAACATCAAACCATTCTAAAAGCGCATCTGAAAATACAAACATGAATACTGGACAAGGCAGGGAAACAGGAAGGCATTATAGCGGATTCAGCTAAAGGAATCGGTGAAAAGTGTATCAAGGTAAATAGGCAGATCAGGCAATAAAAAAGTGAATGATCCGAAGTTCATTCACTCTGGTAAAACTTGAGCTAAAAACTGAATTTAGTCTTCAATTCCCCAACGGGCATCCAGTTTCAGCACTTTGCCTTCATAACGTGGAATAAGGTGAATATGCAGGTGTTCAGACTTTGCCTTAAATACCTCACCATCATTAAAACCTACATGGAAGCCAGATGGCTGATAACGTAAATTCAGTTCATTACGTGCCTGTTCCAGCAAAGACATCAAGCTTTTACGTTCCTTATCGGTAATTTCAAAAAAGGAAGCCACATGACGCAGTGGAACGATTACACTATGCCCTTGGGACAATGAATTCGGTTCAGGCAACACCACACCAAAGTCATTTTTGGCAATGACATCATATTCGTCATAGTTGCAGTATGGACAGTTGTTCTCAGCCATTTCATTCTCCTTATTTCTTCTTGAATAATCATTTTTTACACTAATCCGCTCCCCCTCAGAGTGAAGTAGCACAAATATTCTTTACGCCAGGCGACGTGCCAGCAGGGCATACATTGCCTCAAGGCTCTGTTTTTCTGCTTCAGCATTGTAACCAAGGTCTACACCATTGGCTTTGGCCCGTTCATCGGCAAGCGGGTTGCTAAAGCCATGTTTGGCCTCTTTGAAAATGATCACGTCGTGTTTCACATTGGCGGCCTGCATTTCCTTACAGAAACTTTCAACATCATCTAGTGAAACCATGCTGTCCTGTTCACCGTGCAGGACAAGAATTTCAGCCTGAACCTGACCTTCTTGAGCAGGTGCTTTGGGTGACAGATTGGCATGGAAAGTTGCCACTGCCTGCAATGGGGCATTAGAACGCGCCAGATCGAGTGCGACTTTACCGCCATAACAGAAACCGATTGCGGCCAGTTTATCTGCATCAACTTCATCTTGTGCCGCGAGGGTATTCAGGGCAGCAGTAGCACGGTTCACAATCGTATCGGGATCTTCAAAAGTCTGCATCATCCATTCATAGGCTTGATTCGATGCCGTAGTGACTTTTTTATCGCCATACATATCAATCGCCAAGGCAGCATAGCCGTGTTCAGCCAGTTCACGGGCACGCTGTTCGGTATAGTCATTACGCCCCCACCATTCAGGTGCCACAATTACACCTGGAACAGGCGTATCGGATTCAGGCGCTGCAAAATAACCAATTAGCTGGCTGCCATCCTGCGCCGTATATTGAATCTCACGTGTCTTTATTGCTGCCATGGAAGTTCCTCTATTGTTGCTCAGTATTTGGATGAAAGTATAAACATAGCAAAAGCCAAACAGATGTCACAGGATTACAGCAGATTAATTTGTTCTTTTTAGTCAAAAAAAGGAGATATGCCCGGATATCTCCTTTTTGATTATTTCATGACTTCAATCAGTTCAATATCGAAGATCAAGGTGCTATTCGGTTCAATCACATCACCTGAACCAATTTGTCCATAAGCAAGTTCTGCGGGTATAAAGAAACGGTATTTGGCACCAGGTTTCATCAGTTGCAGACCTTCGGTCCAGCCCATAATCACCTGACTGGTCTTGAATACAACCGGCTGATTACGTGCAATTGAGCTGTCAAACACAGTACCATCAATCAGACGACCTTCATAATGTACTTTGACATTGCTGTTCGCATTTGGCGATTTTCCTTTGCCATCTTGCAAGATCTGGTATTGAAGTCCTGATTTAGTCGTTTTAATCTCTGGTTTTTTAGCATTTTCAGCCAGGAATTCACGGCCAATTTTGGCATTTTCTTCAGCTGTTTTCTTGAGCTCAATTAACTCGCGAGCATCTGCCTGACGCTTGTATTGCATCAGTACCTTGGCCATTTCTTCTTCAGTCAAGCTGGCTTTTTGCCCTGCTGCGGCAGCTTTCAGTCCAGCACTAAAAGCATCCAGATTGATACCTTTTAATGAATCGGCATTATTGCGACCCATAAGATAGCCAAAGCTGTAACCCACCTGTTCTGCTTCTGTACTTTTGGTGGTGATATCCTTGGCATATAAGCTACCGGAACATAACAGCAGGGCAGCAAGACTAATTTGTATTTTCATTCTAGTATCTCAAAAACAAGGGAGAGCATATTGCTCTCCCTAAACCGTATTATTTTACTTCGATGAGTTCAACATCAAAAATCAAGGTGCTGTTTGGCGGGATGGTACCTGGTACCCCTTGCTGACCATAACCGAGCTGAGATGGGATATATAAGGTGGCTTTGCCACCTTCTTTCATCAGCTGTAGACCTTCAGTCCAGCCTGGAATGACCTGATTCAGTGGGAATTCGATCGGTTCACCACGTTCTACTGAACTGTCAAATACCGTACCGTCAACCAGCTTGCCAGTATAGTGAACTTTGACCATAGAATCTGCAGCAGGTGATTTTCCTGTACCTTCTTTGGTTACCAGGTATTGCAGGCCTGAAGCGGTGGTCTTGACGCCAGGTTTTTTCCCATTTTCAGTCAGGAAAGAATCACTTGAAGCCTGAGCCTTTTTAGCATCATCAAGCTGCTTTTGCTGCATATCCTTCTGGAACTGCTCATAAGCTGCCTGTAGCTCTTCTTCATTATAGGCTGCCTCATTACGGGCATGGCCATCACGAACACCAGTAATGAAGCTATTGATATCCAGCTCTGGTGGAGTTTGATGTGCGACTTCATAACCGAGAGCATAGCTGATCTTAGAAACTGCAGATGCATCTTTAGATGCCTTAGAAGTTTGATTTACCGGATGTTGAGTTGCATAGTAAACAGGAACGAGCGCAGCACCGCCTAGAAGAACAGCGACAGCAATCGGTAAGGCCTTACTCATGTATTATTCCAATATGATGTTATCGTTAATGTTCGTTCCATCTTAGCAGAAATTTTTAAGAAATCTTGCAGAATGGGTGGTTTTTTAGCAAGCAAACATCGCCGTTTGGTAGAGTTTTATAAAATAAAAAACCAGCTATTGCTGGTTTTTTATTTTAGCTTTTAATCATTGTTCGAGAATGTCTAGCAACAATGATTGTCACAACTAAAAGTATCTTTTGAAAAGAACTTAGTAGGAAAATAAGCCTTTTTCTAAAGGAAATTCAATTCCAATCGATGCACCGCCATCATTACCATATAGGTCTGAATTACTGATCCAGCCATTTAATTTTAGTGGAATATCGGGACGTAGATAATGGGTCCAGCTCACATCAACAGCTTTTAAATTATCTTGCGCTGGAAAAGCTAAATTAGTAGTTCGGGTGGATTCATTCAACTTGGCAAACAGTACTCGTGCATTAACACGATTCAGGCGATCGAAACGAATATCACCACCCACAGAAATCATTTGCCCATCACCACCCATCGCATGCGCTAATGGATAACCATGCTGGTAAAAACCATCGGTATATACACTGTGATTATAAGAAATACCTTGGGCCTTGCCATTGGTGCGGGTGTCTGCCCATTCGGTATATAGCTGAAAAGGCATATTATTATAGCTAGAGGAATAATCGACTCCAGCCAAATACATTTTTTTGGCCGGTAAGCCGCCGGCTTCATCTTCACCAACATATTGTGCATACATTCCCATTGGGACTTGTAGCAATGGTTGTAGATTTAAGCGTGCATCAAAACCCGCAATTTGATTTGATGGATCATGTTCACCTGTGCCGCCATTGTCTTTATTCCCGACAAAAGCATCCCAAAGTGAGCTTAGGCTTTCAGGTCTTCCTTCTCCCCCCCATTGAATAGCTCGCGAAGCACCCAGCTCCAAATAAGGTAAAGGTTGCGCGGTGACACGTAAACCAATCAACTTAGCATCAGGTACAGCATCGTAGTTATCTAGTTGTCCGGCAAAGGCTTGATATTGCCAAGGTCCGATCCAGGATAGCCATTTATTTGCAAAAGCATGCTGTTCGGCACGCTGCGCAGTAATGCCATAGATTGGGCGGCTGGCATCACCCCGAATTAAGCTGCCATCATGGCCAGGTCCCCAGTAGGTCGGGATTTGCCCAGCAATTAGCCATTGATTCCATAGTTTACCTGCGAGGTAAGACCCTTCAACATTCACATCTTGATCATGATCAATCTGGGGATCTTTTTCTGCATTCACGCGAAGTCTAGCATCCCAATTCTGATTACCTGTATTCAACTCTATACCTGCTTGATATTGAGCTTTTTGCTGGTCACCAAAGGCTTGAGGAATATTTTTTTGATCTGTCTCTGCAAACAAGGATGCTTTGAGTAACTGGTTATTGGTATTTAAGTGAGCCATGACAGAATCAATGACTTTTTGTTGATTACTATTGCTAACTTTTGCCTGAGAAAGGGCACGTTGAATTTCATCACCACTCATTGGCCAGGTCGAAGTGCTGATTTGAATCACACCTTGCTGATTTAACCAGTTTAAATCGGTACGCAGGTTTTGCTCATTTAAAACGATGCCTTGCGCAAAGGTTAGTGAGGAGCTTAATGCCAAGCTGGCGAGCAGTGTTTTCGATTTAAACATTCTTGTAAATTCTCAGGAGTTTTAAACTGTAACCACGATAGGTTTTTTAGTTGATTTTTTCAACAATGATCATTTGGGATAAATGTAATAGAGGGTGATTTCACACCCTGCTTAAGGCAGGATGTGAAATCAAAGCTTACAATGAATTAGTCATTGTCTTTATTTGCAGTATATACATAAGCATAATTATAACCATAGCTACTTGCCACCCCTTTTTGTACATCATTCAGAATCACACCATTCACTTTGACTTTCGCCTGCTCAAAACGGTTGATGGTCAATTCAAGCTCTTTCATCTGAGTTTTGGCATGACGTACCACCAGCAGGTTCACACCAGCAGACTGTGCAATGATCACACCATCTGTGACTGCCAGGGCAGGCGGCGTATCAATCAGAATATGATCAAACTGAGCAGATAACTCGCTCAAAAGTGCCTGGAACTTTTGTGAACCTAATAACTCTGCAGGATTAGATGGGTTTTTACCCCGTGAAATAAAGTACAGACCCTCATAGCTGTCGGCCTTGATGACTTGCTCCAAAGTATGAGTACCCAGCAGAAGCTCAGACAGTCCTGGGGCTGTATCCTGATTAAAATACTTGTGTAAATAGCCGCGGCGCATATCACCATCCATCACCAGGACTTTTTTACCGCCCTGCGCCAGAATGGCACCCAGATTTGCTGCAATAAAAGATTTACCTACTTCTGGGGCCGGGCCAGAGATAGCAATAATATTATTTTTGGCTTCCGTCAGCGAGAAATGAATAGTCGTCCGGATACTGCGAATGCTTTCTACCGCAATATCGTCACTATCTTTAACTGCAAGAATAGGAATTGCTTTTTTCTTTTTCAGCAGCTTGGCACGGCTTTCTTGAACTGCTGAGCGCGGTACTGTGGCATACACAGGAATATCCAGTTCATTCTCAATCTGTGCTGCATCTTTAATACCACTGCGCATCATATTACGTAACAGTGCGATTAAGGTGCCGAGGAAGCCACCGAGGAAAATTGACAGAATCAGAATCTGCAGTTTTTTTGGCGCAATGGGCTTAAGTGGTTCAACAGCGGTATCGACAATACGCACATTACCGATTTCACCCGCTTTGGCAATTCTTAACTGCTGATAAGAGTTGAGCAGGGCCGTATATAGCTGCTGTTTGACTTCGACTTCGCGATACAGCTGTAAGTAACGGCGCTGTAAATCTGGTAGCTGTTTTAAGGTTCCATTCAGCTCGGCAATTCTGCTATTGATCGCAGCCAGTTGGGCTTCCATCTGCTGCATGACCGGATGTTCGCTGGTATACTTCGCTGAAGCCTCAGCAACTGACTGTTCCAGCTGGGCCTTTTGGGTTTCCAGTGCAATACTTTGAGTTAAATACAACTCGGATTCTTTGGTCACATCGACAGTATTGGACTGCTGACGGAACTGGTTAAATTCACGTTCCGCCACATCCAGCTGCTGACGCAGTTCAGGCAACTGATCTTCCAGAAACTTAAGCGTTTGAGCCGTTTCTGCTGAACGACGTTCCACGTTCTGCTGACTGTATGCTTGCAGAATGGCATTCAGTACCTGGGTAATATGTGCTTTATCTTGGCCTTCATAATTTAAGCCCAGAATCCCGGTCATTTTACCTTTTTCTGCGACCGAGTAATTGGCCAGTAAACGATTTGCTGCAGCAGGCAGAGACTGTTTACTGATGAGATAACGGTCCTGGAACTGGTCCTGGCTGAAAATCGCCACCTTCCAGGTTCCACTCGCATGAGTCGCCTGATTATTGCGGTTTAACAAACCAGAAAAAACCACTTGGCCTGTTCTTGGATCGATCAGACTAAACTGTTGTTCTTTAAATTGTAGTTCTAAAGTCTTGTCATAATAGGCCTGTGGAATATCAAACTGGCGGATATCAAACGCTTGATCACCATCTCTGAATAAAACCGATCGGGTTGAATATTCGGTCCGATAATCATGCGGATTCAGCAGGCGGTCAAGCAGGGAGTTCTTTGTTCCTGCAACTTGAATGTCTAGATTTAAGCGATCAATCACGTCACCCAAGACCAGACGTGATTTTAAAATCTCAATTTCGGCCTGAGCCGGTGATTTCTGCTCAATCATCTCGGACAAATCACCGAGTAAGGCTGCAGATGCCCCTTTATTTTCTTCGACCTGAACCAGTGCATCGACCTGATAGGTGTCTGGTGTGGTTCTTAAATAAAGTAAGGCACAGACCAAACTTAAAATGACACAGAGAGCAATCAGTTTCCACTGGGCAATTAAGGAGAAAAATAATTCCTTCAGGTCAATGGTATCTTCTGTATTGGTATTTTGGCTCATAGTCTTTTGTTCGAAAGTTAAATATATTTTTTCCAGTCTGCAATGCAGGCCTGAATCAGCTGGCAGGTTTCATCAAATACCGCCTGATCATGCTGGTAAGGATCGGCCACATTTTTACTTTGCCAGTGGCCGAGTCTAAAGGTTTTACCTTTGGCAAAGGGCCAGGTCTGTTCCACATGTTTTTGCTGATTCTGACTCATCACTAAAATCAGGTCGGCTTTCTTGACCAGCTCGGCATTCAGCTTTCGGGCCACATGCGGGCTCATATCAATCCCTAAACGCTGCATGCACAGGCTGGCTTTGTCATCGGCTGCATGACCGACCAGCCCGGAAATACCGGCAGATTCAATTTGTAAATGCGGAAATTCCTGTTTTAAAAAGTATTCCGCCATGGGGCTACGGCAAATATTGCCAATACAGACCACCAGAATATTGTTAATTTTCATTATTTACCCAAATTATCTAGTTGATAAACAACGCTAGAGAAGGGAATAAGCTGATTCACCACACGTTGCCAGCGCGCAAGGCCCGATGCATCGACATAGACAATATCATTACTGCGCATTTTAAACTGATTGGCCAGACCAAAGTCGGCAATACTGCTTAAATCCAGATGATAGACTTCAGTTTGCGCACCACTTGGTTGACTGCGTAGCACATAAATTTTGCTACGGCTGGCCGACAGTGGATTGAGACCTTCGCTTTCGCCGAGTACATCACTCAGGCTCATGCCCTGATCACGCAGTGGTAAAGACTGGTTTTTACCCGACTCACCCATGACATAGATTTTCTGGTTTTCGCGGCTGTTCACATATAGGGTGTCATTGGGTTGAATCAGCAGATTATGTAAAGAGAAACCAGCTTGTTCCAGTTCAATACTGTTTAAGTGATAGGTTTGTCCCTGACGTACCAAGGTAATGGAAGCATTGTTGCCTTGCTGGGCATTGACACCACCGGCCAGACCTAAAGCGGTATAGACACTGGTCGGTTGGTCACTTAAATAGAACTGGCCGCCTTTCATTACATTGCCCTGTACCGAGTAACGCTGCCCCTGATAAGACAGAACCCGCGCTACCACATCTGGCGTTTTTAAATAACGCGATAGCTGACTGCGCAGCTCACGATTCACCTGACTTAAAGATTTGCCTGCAGCTTTATAACGGCCAATAATCGGGAATTGAATATAGCCACTTTGGTCAATTTGATAACCATTCGCGCGTGCAGACTCATCACTACTCACACTCGTGGAAGCAGGTGTGATTTCAGGATAAGCCCATAAGTAGATCGACAGGATATCGCCTGGACTAAGGCTATAGTTACGGTGTGACTGGGTAAACAGGTGAGCATAATCTTGCTGAATATTTTGTACTGCCGGTTGCAAACCGAGTACAGTATCTTGAGTAAGCCGGACCACATTCACCGAAGTCCCCAAGTCTGTTTGATAGACACCTTCTGCCGGTAAGTTATAGGTCTGTAAGCCGGAGGTAACCGCACACCCGCTTGCTGTCACCAGAAAAGACAGTAGAATTATAGATTTAAATTGTCTCACACGTATTCCCGTTCTCGATTTTTCTAAAATCATAAAAAATAAAAAATAGTTTACCGAAGTTATTTTAAGGGTATATAACAAATTGTAAGTAGATTGCGAAAGTATACGCAAGCATGACCTGAAAATTGAGGCAAAAAGTATCTAAATTGTGAGACACCGCAAAATTAAAGAAAAAATATTTGCAAAAAACCGACACAAAAGGAAGTATTTTAGATTTTTTGGCTAAAAATCATAACAGAATATACATATAACTCTGTTATGATTCGAGCGGTTCAGTTTCTTCCCTATTTATTTAAATATTGGGAATTTTTTACTTTACAGTTTTTTATGGTAATCGTAAGAAGTAAAAGTCTACTATGAAAATTTTAATTACTGGCGGTGCGGGATTTATTGGTTCAGCTGTTATCCGTCATATTATTCAAAATACCAATAACCAAGTCCTGAATATAGATAAACTGACTTATGCAGGTAATCTAGAATCGTTAAAAGAAATTGATCAACACTCGAACTATGAGTTCAAACAAATTGATATTTGCGATACAGAGCAAATAACAGCTGCAATAGATGCATTTCAGCCTAATGCAATTATGCATTTAGCTGCGGAGTCACATGTAGACCGCTCAATTGATGGCCCGGCAGCATTTATTCAAACCAATATTGTGGGAACGTATACTTTATTAGAAGCTGCTCGAAAGTATTGGATGGGACTTGACGCCGAAGCTCAACAAAACTTTCGTTTTCATCATATTTCAACTGATGAAGTTTATGGTGATCTAGAAGGTACGACCGATTTATTTACTGAAACAACTTCATACGCGCCAAGCTCTCCATATTCTGCCTCTAAAGCCAGTTCAGATCATTTAGTCCGTGCTTGGCACAGAACTTATGGCCTACCTGTTATAGTCACCAACTGCTCAAATAATTATGGGCCGTATCACTTCCCAGAAAAGTTGATTCCATTAGTCATCTTAAATGCGTTAGATGCCAAACCTTTACCTGTATATGGGAATGGTCAGCAAATTCGGGATTGGTTATTTGTAGAAGATCATGCACGTGCTTTATATAAAGTAGTGACCGAAGGTGTAGTGGGTGAAACCTACAATATTGGTGGTCATAATGAAAAGCGGAATATAGAAGTGGTTAAAACCATTTGTAAAATTTTGGATGAATTAAAACCACAAACCAACGGTCAAGCGTATGAGTCACTGATTACATTTGTAAAAGACCGCCCTGGGCATGACTTACGCTATGCAATTGATGCCACAAAAATTCAAAATGAATTAGGTTGGACACCTTCGGAAACTTTTGAAACTGGAATTCGTAAAACGGTAGAGTGGTATTTAAATAATTTAGATTGGTGTCATCGAGTGCAAGATGGTAGTTACCAACGCGAAAGATTAGGTGTAAATTCATAATGTCAAATACAACAAAAGGTATTATTTTAGCTGGCGGTTCAGGTACACGTTTATATCCCATTACTAAGGGTGTATCTAAGCAATTATTGCCTATTTATGACAAGCCAATGGTGTATTACCCGCTTTCAGTGCTGATGCTTGCTGGTATTCGTGAAGTACTCATTATTAGTACTCCTGAAGATATTGATGGATTTAAGCGTTTATTGGGTGATGGTGCTCAATTTGGTATTCAGCTTGAATATGCCGTCCAACCTAGCCCTGATGGTTTGGCACAAGCATTTATTATTGGTGAAAACTTTATTGGGGACAGTAATGTTTGCTTAGTGCTTGGCGACAATATTTTTTATGGTCAAGGTTTTACCCCAATGTTACGTCAGGCTGTGTCACGTCAAAAAGGTGCGACGGTATTTGGCTATCAGGTGAAAGACCCTGAGCGTTTTGGCGTGGTTGAATTTGATGAGCAGAAACGTGCAATTTCTCTAGAAGAAAAACCTAAACAACCGAAGTCTCATTTTGCAGTCACTGGTTTGTATTTTTATGACAATGATGTAATTGAAATTGCGAAACAAGTGAAGCCATCTGAGCGTGGAGAATTAGAAATTACCACAGTTAATCAGATGTATTTAGAGCGCGGTGATCTAAATGTGGAATTGCTCGGACGTGGTTTTGCATGGTTAGATACAGGTACACATGCGAGCTTACTTGAGGCAGCCCAGTTTGTAGAGACTATTGAAAAACGTCAAGGCTATAAAGTGGCGTGTTTAGAAGAAATTGCCCTGAATAATGGCTGGCTGAGTAAAGAACAGGTTTTAGACATTGGTCAGAGCATGAGTAAAAATGACTATGGTCAATATCTAATTTCATTGGTGAATGAATTAATATGAGTTTAATAAAACTAATTGATTTGCCGAGTTTGGGAGATCAGCGAGGGGGATTGGTTGCAATAGAGTCTAATCAATCCATTCCTTTTGAGATTAAGCGTTTGTATTATATTTTTAATACAACCAATCAGTCTCGTGGTTTCCATGCTCACATTGACTTAAAACAAGTTGCTATATGTTTAAACGGAAGTTGTCGTTTTATTTTGGATGACGGAAATAGTAGAGAAGACGTTGTTTTAAATTCTCCGACTCAAGGTTTAATTATCGAGGGTTTAATATGGCGAGAAATGTATGATTTTTCTAAAGATTGTATTCTTCTTGTATTAGCGAGTGATCATTTTAATGAAGATGATTATATTCGCTGTTACGGTGACTTTTTAGAGAAGGCTAACGGTTAATTTTATGAATAATATATTGCTTGGTGCAGTTGGTACAGGTACTAATTTCGCTATGATTAGTAGACTAAAAGCATATTTTGGCGATCAAATAAATTTAGTAGGTATTGATATAAATTCGAAAGAACTAGTCACATCTTCTTTATTACTCGATCATTTCTATCAAGTTCCAAAATCAAATCATCCTGAATTTGAAGACTCTGTGAGAAAAATCATCAGATTGCATAACATAGATACTTTTATACCTGTTTTAAATGATGAAATTTTGCTTGCTTCTAAATTGAAAAAAGAATTTGTTAACTTAGATATGTGGGTAAATGAGAAATTTGCCGTTTGCATTGATAAAGATCAAGCTGATTATTTTTTAAATTCTAAGGGAATTAAAGTCCCTCAAAAATACGAAATTGAGAACTTACCCGAAATAAAAAAATTCTTCATTAAACCGAGAAAAGGTTTCGGAAGTATAGGTGCAAAAGCTACGAGTTACTCAGAATTCAATTTACTTAATTTGGAAGCAGAAGATTTTATTTTTCAAGAAATCTGTTCTGGGCCAGAAGTCACGGTCGACAGTTTTTACGATTTTGATAAGAAAATAGGTTATTCCTATTGTAGAGAAAGAATAGAAGTTAAATCAGGTGTTTGTACTAAAGCAAAATTATTTTTTGATGAAGTTTTAGATGGCATCGCCAAAAAAATTGGTGAAGCGTTGGAGCAAAAAGGCACTATTTGTTTCCAAGTAATGAAATCGGGGCCCAATTGGGTAGTTACAGACCTCAACTTAAGACATGGAGCAGGAACTGCACTCACTTGTGCAGCGGGTTATGATGTTTTATTAGCTGCATATGCATGCAGAAAAGGTTTGGATTATAATCTGTTTCTTAAACAGATGCCACATGGTCAAGAAATATATTTGACTAGACAGTATTCAGAATATGTGATGAAGATAATTTAATGCACGCTATAGCACTAGATTTTGATGGCACGTTAATCTCTCCTCGAAATAAGCATATACAATTGATGATCGCAATATGTAAAAGCCACGGAATATATTTAAGTAATGAGCAGATAAATTACTTGTGGGATGAAAAGCGTTCAGGTTCAAACAATGCCCATGCTTTGAGAAAACTCCATGTTGCTGAGGACATCTTAGTCAGAGTCTGTAGAACATGGGTGGAGTTAGTAGAGACTAAATATTGGTCTGATTATGATAAGCTTTACGAACAATCACTGGATTTTTTGCATAAATCCTCAAAAAATTATAACTTGTATTTGATTACTGCAAGGAGTAACCGTATTACTTTAGAGCAACAACTAAACCGGTTTGGTATTAATGGTTTTTTTCAGAATTACTATGTTGTTGATCCAAAATTTGCTTCAGAAGAAAAAAGTAAGATTTTAAAAAAACTTAAACCATCATTCTTTATCGGTGATACTGAGAGTGATTTTAAGGCAGCCTTATCTTCTGATGTTGAATTTATTGGTTTAGACACAGGTATGAGAGATGAGTTGTTCCTGAAAAAATGTGGTGTAGAAAATATTTTCTCTGATCTGAATACAGTATTTGAATATATAAAGGTTGTTAATTAAGTGATCAATTTTTTAGATTTAAAAAATATTAATCAACAATACAGAAATGAGTTGATTGAAGCCTGTACACGCGTTATTGATTCGGGTTGGTATATTGGTGGAAAAGAATTAGAAAAATTTGAACAAAATTTTGCACACTATTGCGGTACAAAATTTGCAATTGGCGTGGCTAATGGTCTGGATGCATTAATTTTAACTTTACGTGCTTGGAAAGAGCTTGGCAAACTTAAAGATGGAGATGAAGTTATTGTTCCATCTAATACGTATATTGCTAGCATTCTTGCCATTACAGCAAATAACTTGACGCCAGTTTTAGTTGAGCCAAATATTTCTACCTACAATATTGATCCTATAAAAATAAAAGAAGCAATAACGGCTAAAACCAAAGTGATTTTACCTGTCCATTTATATGGTCAATTGGCTGCAATGCCAGAAATTATGCAAATTGCTAAACAACACAATTTATTGGTTTTAGAAGACTCTGCACAAAGCCACGGGGCACAAATACAAGGTAAAAAAGCAGGAAACTGGGGCGATGCTTCAGGTTTTAGTTTTTATCCTGGAAAAAATTTAGGTGCATTAGGTGATGCAGGAGCAGTCACGACCAATGATGCAGAGTTAGCGACCATGTTAAAAGCGTTGCGTAACTATGGCTCGCATGAAAAGTATAAAAATTTAGTTCCAGGTGTAAATAGTCGATTAGATGAAATTCAGGCAGCAATGCTAGATGTCAAGCTCAATTACTTGGATCAAGAAACTCAGCATAGACGTCATATTGCGAACTTATATGTAAATGGAATCAAAAATCCTTTAATTCAGCTCCCATTGAATGGAATTAATGCTGAATCTTATGAGCAGCATGTTTGGCATTTATTTGTAATTCGTAGCAATCAGCGTGAAGCTTTACAACAGTATCTATTAAATCATGGTGTTCAAACATTAATCCATTATCCAATTCCACCACATAAACAACAAGCATATAAAGAATGGAATAATTTGAATTATCCAATTTCTGAACAGATACATAGAGAAGTATTGAGCTTACCAATGGGACCAACTCTGTCTGTAGCTGATGCTGAGAGAGTCATCACTTTATGTAATCAATTTCAAGATTAAAAGTAATGAATCTGCTAAAGACGAGCGCATTAAACGGGGTGGCTGTTTTAATTAAAACAGCCACAATGTTTATTTTGAATAAAATTTTAGCTGTATATGTTGGTCCTGCAGGCTATGCCGCAATTGGGCAGTTTCAAAACTTTATACAAATGGTCACAACTTTTGCAGGAAGCGCGATTAATACAGCAGTGATAAAATATACTGCTGAATATCATGAGAACGAGCATAAACAAATTTCGGTTTGGCGAGCAGCTGGCAGTTTAGTGCTTATTTTTAGTTTTATTTTTTCGTTCATTATTCTTATTTTCCAAAAACAATTGTCGTTGTATATTTTTCAGACTACAGCGTATCAGTCTGTTTTTGCGTGGTTTTCCGCTTTTTTGGTTTTATTTAATTTAAATGCGCTCTTTTTAGCTATTTTAAATGGCAAGAAGGAGGTTTTAAAACTAGTTGTTGCAAATATTGCTGGAAGCATACTTTCTTTATTAGTAACAGGGTTTTTAGCTGTTCAATATCATTTGTATGGTGCTTTAATCGCGTTATCAATTTATCAATCTATTGCTTTTTTTGTAACGTTATTTTTATGTTATAAAGTCAATTGGTTCAAAATTTCATATTTATTTGGACGAATTGAGCCACAAATTGCTAAAAATTTTGCGGCTTTTGCGCTTATGGCACTAGTGAGTGCAATTTGTGTGCCTTTGTCACAAATGGTAATCCGTTCTTATTTGTCACAAGAGTTTGGTTTAAATTACGCAGGTTATTGGGAAGCGATGATTCGCTTAAGTGCAGCATATTTGATGTTGGTCACGACAACATTAGGCGTTTATTACTTACCTAGACTAGCTGAATTGACGCATTTAGATGAAATTAAGAAAGAAGTATATTTAGCTTATAAGTTTATCTTCCCTTTAGCTTTAGTTGGTGGGTTGGTGGTCTATATTTTACGTGACTGGATTATTACCCTGTTATTTAGTCATGAATTTATGCCAATGCGTAATTTATTTTTATGGCAAATGATAGGTGATTCGCTTAAAATTGGAAGCTGGATATTGGCTTATTTGATGCTAAGTAAGGCGATGACAAAGTTGTTTGTCACCACAGAAATATTATTTGCTTTATCTTCTATGGGATTGACCTATGTATGTAGTAAGCTTTTCGGTTTTGAAGGTGTTTCGATTGCTCATTTAGTAAATTATGCTTTGTATTGGCTGGTAATGGGCTATTTTATATTTGGGACTTTAGAGAGACAAAGAGGTTAAATTGAATCAGAGTAATCAGCCATTGGTTTCAGTAGTTATTCCTTGTTATAACCATGAAAACTTTGTGCAAGAATGCATTCAAAGTGTTATTGAACAAACTTATCAAAATATTGAATTAATTATTATAGATGATGGTTCGAAAGATAATTCGGTAGCGAAAATTCAGGAAATGATATCTGCTTGCAAAGAAAGATTTACAAGATTTGAATTCCGCACTCGTGCTAATAAAGGACTAAGTGCGACTCTTAATGAAGCGTTAGGATGGTGTCAAGGATCGTATTATTCAGCAATTGCATCGGATGATATTTTATTAACAAGTAAAATAGGTATACAAGTAGAATATTTGGAAAGCCCTAGCAATGTAAAGTGTGCAGGCGTATTTGGTAATGTTATTTATATAGACAATAAATCACATCACCTTAGAGAATCTAGACTTTTATTTAAACGTAATAAATTTAAAGATATCTTTCTTCAGGATTATACTATTCTTGCTCCAACTCAACTTCTGAGATTAAATTTAATTAGGAAAGTTGGTTATTACGATGAAGATGTAAAAATAGAAGATTATTATATGTGGCTTAAACTCACTTTCTCAAATGAGTTTTATTTAGATAGTTTAGAAGATTGTTTCGTTAAGTATAGAGATCATGAGACTAATTCAAGTAAAAATTTCTACTTGATGCATAATGAAAGATTAAAGGTATTACGAAGTTACATGGAATTGGATAATTATAACGAATCAGTTTCATTAAGTTATCTAATGTATGCACATGATGTATTGAGAGAAAATAAAGTTCGTTCTTTAAAAGCCTTTCAGGTTAGTTTGATGAATTATAAGAGAATACTTTTTAGCAAATCTGCACAGATATATTTTGCAAGGTTATTATATAGATTGGTTATTCCTTAGAGGCTGGTTAAAGAAATTAAATTTATTGGATATGAGATAGTTTAAAAAAACGCATGAAAAACCTAAGCTTATCTATCCTAGTAAACTTCATATAAAAGTTATCCGCATAAAATTACTGAGCAAAAAGTTGATTGAAGAAGAAGTCACAGATGTTACTCTTCAAATGTATGACTTAAATAACAATTATAATAAAGATTATATTGTTGCTATTTTGAAAAAGTTTAACATTGATGTGTATTTTCCGCATCTTAGAGAGAACTACAATCTAGACAAGGAAGTGGAAATCATAAATAGTGACTACGTCTTTGAGGATTATGTTGTTAACCTTTTTTTTGGAGTATGAAAAAATTAACATATACACTTTTTTTAGCACGGCAGCAATAAATAGACTTCTTGCGTTAGTCAAAATTTAAACAGCCTAAAGCTACATTTTATAAGGTTTTAGCCAGTTCAAAAATTAGGTAAACGATACTTTCGCAAGAGGTCTAATGTAGATGAAACTCCTAATGTTAAAATTTATTGTTTAATAAATGATTTTTTAAAAGAGAATTAAAGTGGTTTATATGAGCTATTTGATTTCAATTCTAAGTTAAATTTAATAAGTGTAGAGTAGTTTTATGAAGCTGGTATTTGTCTTAAATCAAATGTATAAAGCTGGTGGCATTGAGAGAACAATTTATCATAGATTAATTGAATTAAGTAAATCTTATGAAATTTACTTAATTACTTTAGAAAATGGAGATAATCCATTCTATTATGGTGATCTAGAAGGTGTTAATCATATTGATCTTAATTTATCGTTTGAGAGAAAAGAAGATAATAGTTTGAAATTAAATCTTAAGAATATTCTTAAGACAATTTTCTTTATTATTAAGATGCAATTTTTTTTACGTAAAATTAAACCTGAATTTACAATTAATGTAATAGGTACACATAGCTTCTATCTATTATCGTTCTTATTTTTTACTGGAAACCTAGTTTTAGAGCATCATGCAAGTTTACACCAATCACCGCCTAATAGATTAAAAAGATACATTATGAGAAGATTTGATAAACATATCTTCTTAACGGAAGAAGAGCTGAAACTAGCAAGCTTTATAAAGTATAAAATTGTTATTCCAAACCCTATTCAAAATTATGCAATTAATTCCATAGAATATTTTTCAAAAAAAAATCGTATTGTTGCTGCTGGTAGAATTGTACATGTTAAGGGATTCGACCGATTAATAAAAATATGGAGTAATATTCATAAAAAATTTCCTGAGTGGACAGTAGAAATTTATGGAGAGCCTGATGTAAATGTATTACATCAGCTTAATAGTTTAATTGTTAAAAATCATGTGCAAGAT
Organism: Acinetobacter sp. HA; assembly: GCF_000264725.1. Classification (NCBI taxonomy): domain Bacteria; kingdom Pseudomonadati; phylum Pseudomonadota; class Gammaproteobacteria; order Moraxellales; family Moraxellaceae; genus Acinetobacter; species Acinetobacter sp. HA. The sequence continues at coordinate 69,710 of NZ_AJXD01000096.1, forward strand.
ACTTTTTTTATTAAACCTGCAACTTCTGATATTTTAGAAATATTAAATAACTCTAAGATTTATGCAATGACTTCACATTTTGAATGTTTTCCAATGGTGCTTCTTGAGGCGATGTCTGTAGGATCATTAGTTATAGCTTTTGACTGTCCAACAGGACCTAGAAATATTATTGATAATAATTGTGGATATTTAATTGAAAATGACAATATAGAATTATTTTCCAATTTTTTAGAAAAAGCAATCTTAGAGGAAAATAGGTCTAGGGATTTAGCATTAAATGCTTATGAAAAAAGTGAAAATTTTTTCATAAGTAATATCATAGAAAAATGGAAAATTTTTTTTTCTAAAGACAGTTGAAATTATTTCAAGGTATTTTAATGAAAATTTTTATATGTGATTACTGGACTGGGTCAAGGTGGCGCAGAGCGAGTTGTTTGTGATTTGGCAGACAAAATGCATGAAAAAGGGAATGATGTTAAAATTGCTTATCTAACTGGAGATATTTTAACAAAGCCTCGTTACCAAGAAATTGAATTAATTAAAATTAATTTAAATAGTTTGCTGTTATTTCCTCTTGCTTATACTAAACTTTCTAAAATAATTAAAAATTTTGAACCGGATGTTGTTCATTCACATATGGTACATGCTAATATTTTTACGCGCCTCGTTCGAATCACTACCCCTATAAAGAAACTTATTTGTACTGCGCATAGTAGTGATGAAGGTGGGGGATCGAGAATGCTTGCGTACAGATTTACACATAATCTAGCTGATTTAACTACTAATGTTAGTAACGAAGCAGTACAGGCATTTATCGAAAAAAAAGCGGTGCCAGACTCGGATATCATCACAACATATAATGGAATAGATCTGAGTAGGTTTTTTTATAACTCAGAAGCCAAAAATAAAATTCTGAATGAACTTAATATAAATAAAAACTCTTATTTGATTCTAGCAGTAGGACGTTTTAGTGAGGCGAAGGATTACCCAAATTTATTCCATGCTTTTAAAACTTTAAAAAATAAGAGTATTAGAGATATTAAATTGATTATTGCCGGGGATGGGGAACTACGTTCAGAAATTGAAATAATTATTGATGAGTTGGATTTAAAGCAAGATATTTATTTATTAGGAAGACGCAGTGATATCCCAGATTTAATGAGTGCTGCAGATTTATTTGTATTATCATCTAAGTATGAAGGATTTGGTTTGGTTGTTGCTGAGGCCATGGCATGTAAGACTTTAGTTGTTGCTACAGATTGTGGAGGGGTTGCTGAAGTTTTAAATAATAATCAATTCTTAGTACCCTCATCAAATTTAAATATATTAGCAGAAAAAATGTATTATGCCTTAAGCCTCTCTCAAGAAGAAAAAAATAAAAATATTATAAAAAATTTATGTCATATAGAGAAAAATTTTTCATTAGAAAAAATAGTTGAAAAATGGGTATATCTATATGATAAATAATATTTTAAAAAGAATATCAAATAAAGCTTTATTTTCCTGTATTGTTTGCTTGGTTTTTTTAAAGCTTTGTTTTTATTTCTTAATAAAAAATAAATTTATATCTCTTGGTTTGGGTGGTGGTAACGACTCAGATTATTATGATGCCTATGCTTTGGGCTATGATGACTTTGCTGTAAATATTTGGCCTGTCATTTTAAGGTTTTTTAATGACTTAGGCTTGTATTCTCGAGAGGGAATGTCTTATTTATTTTTATTTTTAAACTTATTTATAATTCCTATTTTAGTGGCTAAGTTGTCTGGACTCAATTTTAAAAAAGATCAGAAATATTATTTATACAGCTTTTTACTGTGTCTTATCTATCCTACACTTTTTTTCTATACATTCGATATTTATCGTGACGTATTTATGGTGTTCTCTTTTTTGGTAGGTTGCTTAATTGTTAAAAATTCTTTAAATAGTAATAACCTTATTGTTTTTTCATTTTTTTATATATTAGCAATTTTAATAGGATTGTTTTTGTTGGCTTTGCGCCCTTATTTAGGTTACGCATTTTTACTGGCTTTATTTTTATGGAAAATTAAGCTGACAAAAAAACGTATTTTTTTATTTGCTATTTTATATTTTTTTGCATTGTTTGTAGCAAACTATCTTGGTTTGTTTGAACGTATTACGGATTACCGTGAAATATTTGAAGAAGATATGCAGGGTGGGAGTAACTTAGGGTTGGATTTCTCTAATCCTGTGTTGTTCATTCCTAACTTTGTTTTAAGTACTTTAGGTCAACTTTTTGGATTATATTTAGTTAATCCTTTTGCTGTTTTATTGTTTGTAATTGAAACATTACCTGCTTTATTTATGATGACCTATATATTAAAAAATATTAATTATGCAGATAGTTTTATACGCTTTTTAATCATTTTTTTTGTTTTATATGCGAGTGTATGGTTAATTGGAAATGATAATCTCGGAACGGCTGTTCGTTTGAGGTTATATAATTATTTAGTTATTTATATATGTTTTTTCTATATTCTACGACTTAAATTATCGTTTAGAGGATTTTCCGATAACATAGTGTCATCTAATACTAAGCAGGGTTAATATAATGAAAAGACTAATTATGATTGGCACTACTGCTGCATGTTTTTACGGTTTTCGGGCTCATCTTATTAAAGAATTAGTTGAAAAAAATGTAAAAGTATATGCCTTTACTACAGATCATCAGGTTTCCGAGTTAGAGAAAATAGAAAAGCTAGGTGCTATACCTGTAGTTTATTCACTTAGCCGTAGTAGCCTAAACCCTTTATCAGATTTATACGCTACGTATAAACTATATAAACAAATTAAAGAGTTAGAGCCAGATTTAGTATTCTCATATTTTACTAAACCTGTGATTTATGGTTCTTTAGCTGCAAAGCTTTCTAAAGTAAAAAAAATTACTGCTATGCTAGAAGGACTAGGCTCACCATTTACTGTTCACCGGCATGGACAAAGTTTAAAAATTAAACTTATTCGATTTATACAAGTTTCTTTATATAGGATTGTTTTTCCTTTTATTGACAAGATTGTTTTTTTGAATAAGGATGATCCAGTTGATCTTATTGAAAATAATAAAATTAAGCATAAAGCAAACTCTTCTGTTGTGTTAGGACCTATAGGGCTAAACTTAAAGGATTACTCTTATACTCCTTGGAATATATCGAATGAAATTTCTTTTATTTTTATAGCAAGGCTCTTAGCAGAAAAAGGAATTTTCGAATATGTGGAAGCAGCTAAAATAGTCAAAAAGAAATATCCGCATATTATTTTTAGAGTAATAGGAGGGCTTGATTTAGAAAATCCTTACGGCTTAACTCAAAATCAATTAGATGAATTAATTGAGAGTAACACGATTGAATATTCAGGTTTTGTTACAAATGTGGATGACTACATAAAAAAAAGTGCAGTGTTTGTTTTACCTTCTTATTATCGCGAAGGTGTCCCGAGAAGCACACAAGAAGCAATGGCAATAGGACGCCCAGTCATTACAACAGATGTCCCTGGTTGCCGAGATACGGTTATAGACGGTGTAAATGGTTTTTTAGTGCCCAAATGGAACCCACAAGCATTGGCAGAAAAAATGATTTATTTCATTGAGCACCCAGAGCAAGTTCGTATGATGGGTGATCAAAGCCATAAAATTGCGATTGAAAAGTTTGATGCAGAAAAAGTAAACCAGCGCTTATTAGAAATATTGGGAATTTAAAAATATGAAGGTCTTACTTACAGGCAGTAACGGTTTCCTCGGTCAATACTTATCGCAATTTTTGGCTGAAAAAGGCTATTCTGTTTTAGCGCATACCCGTAAAGCCCAAACTTTTGACCATTCGAATATTCACAATATCAATTTTGATCTGAATGATAACTTAGACAACATTGATCTGAATCAGGTTGAAGTTATTATTCATTGTGCAGGCCGTGCGCATGTCATGCATGAAACTGCTGCATCGCCACTTGAAGCATATCGTCACACTAACGTGCAAGGTACTCTAAATCTTGCACAAAAAGCGGTAAAAAGTGGCGTTAAACGCTTTATCTACTTAAGCAGTATTAAAGTTAATGGTGAACAAACTACGACACAAGCCTTTCACCCCAATGATGATGTCCATACAGATGACCCGTATGGCTTATCTAAATATGAAGCAGAACAAGCCTTACTTGCGCTCTCTCAACGTACAGGTTTAGAAGTGGTTATTATTCGTCCCGTCCTCATTTATGGGCCTAATGTAAAAGCCAACTTTAAAAGTATGGTGAACTTGGCAACTAAAAAACTCCCTTTACCGATTGGTTGTTTAGACAATAAACGCAGTATGGTGAGTGTCTATAACTTGGCTGACCTGATTCATACGTGTATGACGCATCCAAATGCCAACCGTGAAGTATTTTTAGCCAGTGATCAGGATGACATTTCAGTCAAACAATTATTTGAAAAATTAGCAAAATATCAAAATAATCAATTGCTAATGCTACCTGTACCAAAAAGCTTGATCAGTTTTATGGCAAGTTTGGTGGGAAAAAAAGCGGTTGCCTCACGTTTATGTTCAGAACTGGTGGTAGATACCACTAAAAATACACAACTTTTAGGTTGGACAGCACCGTATAATGTTGATACAAGCCTAGAAAAAATGTTTAACACAGCGCATAAAAACTGAGCCTAGTCAAAAATATGTCCATGCTATCCCTTTTTATTTTCTTTTTACTCGCGTTTGCGATGACCTATTTCATGCGCGCCTACGCCCTCAAGAAAAATATCATAGACAACCCCAATGAACGTAGTTCCCACAGTGTACCTACGCCACGTGGAGGTGGTGTTGCGGTGGTGTGTAGCTACTTGTTGGCGCTGGCGGTGTTGATCTATAGCCAACAATTGACGCTACATATTGGCTTAACTCTTATGGCAGCGGGCTTTGTCATCGCTTTACTTGGTTTTTTAGATGACCATGGGCATATTAACTCCATGCTGCGTTTAGCCGTACATTTTTTGGTGGCCATTGGCGTGGTGATCAGCTTAGGAGGCTTTAGCGAAGTTACAGCTTTTAATGGTCTAGCACTTGGGTTTAGTGCCAATATTATTGCTGTACTGTTTTTGGTATGGTTGCTGAATCTATATAACTTTATGGATGGCATTAACGGTATTGCCAGTGTTGAGGCCATCACCACCACAGTCAGTATGGCAATTTTATACGCTATACTAAATACCTCGCTTAATTTAGATATCCTGTGGTTATTGGCAGCCTGTGTATTTGGTTTTCTATTATGGAACTTTCCCAAAGCTAAAATTTTTATGGGTGATGCCTGTAGTGGGTTCTTAGGGCTCACCTTAGGTATTTTGGCGCTCATCGCCCTCAAAGAAAATTTAGCTCTGTTTTGTGCATGGATTATTTGTTTAGGAATGTTTGTGGTGGATGCTACCTATACGCTTATTAATCGCGTGCTGAGCGGCTATAAAATGTATGATGCCCATCGTAGCCATAGTTATCAAATCTTGTCGCGTAAATGGGGTAGTCATACGCCTGTGACATTGGCTGTAGCAGCGATTAACCTATTGTGGTTATTGCCACTAGCCTATTATACCGTTACCCAGCCATTGGCTTATCCGGAATTTATGGTATTGGTGGCCTATTTACCGCTTGTATTAATTGCAATGAAATTAAAAGCAGGACATCCAGATGCCTAAAAAAAATCTGCTGATTCTGGGGGCAGGGGGCTTTGGTCAATCCATTGCTGAAGTAGCAGCGTTATCTGCACAATGGCAGCAAATTTACTTTGTGGATGACCGCTGGCCTGAGCAAAAACAAGTAGGCCAATATTCAATCATCTCAAATATTCAAAACTTGTCTCAGCTTCAGCAAGAGAATATGGAGGCAATTGTTGCGGTCGGAAATAACCAAATACGACAAAAATGGCAACAATTACTGCTTGATTTATCAATACCACTCGCCACTATCATACATCCACAGGCTGTAATTTCACCTTCTGCTCAAATTGGTCAGGGGGTAAGTATTATGGCAGGGTGTATAATTGGCACGAATACGATTATTCAAGATGGTGTGCTTCTTAATATTGGGACCTTGCTAGATCATGATGTGGTGATCGAACACTTTAGTCATTTAAGTGTTGGCGTAAACATCGCAGGCGGACAGAGAATTCCGTCTGGCTCTTTTTTAGAGGTGGGAACCCGTATTGGACATAAATCTTAATAACAAATTCTTTAAATTAAGATATGACTTATTGAAAACTATATGAAATCCATCGTTATTCCTCTCGTCGAATCCCCCCGTGCTGCCAAATTGGCTTTTCTGGTCATTCTGGATTTCTGTGTATTTCCAGTCCTGATCTGGCTGTGTTATGCCATTCGTCAGTTTGACCTTGGTGCAGAGGTGGTGCCGAATATTCCGTTTGGTTCACTGTGGGTCAGTGCAATTGCGGTTATCCTGTTGTTTGTGTTTGGGGTGTACCGCTTTATTGTGCGTACTTACAATGAAGTGTTTATGGTCAAACTGGGCCTGGCAACTTTCCTGGCGGTGGCGGGACTCTATGCCTTGGCCTATTTAACAGATGCTTTTATTCCAACTTCTATTCCACTGATGTTCGGCTTTATGATGTTCGCCTGGGTGTGGTTTAGCCGTGGGTTCATCCGTTTTATTGTCCGTTCTTATGTACAGGCGGGTATCCCGAAAAAACGTATCGCGATTTATGGGGCAGGCAATGCTGGTCAGCAGGTCGCTGCGACTTTAACCCGTTCCAATGAACATTTACCCATTTTCTTTATTGATGATAATCCATCTTTAAGCGGACAGAATATTGGCGGTATTGATGTCTATTTGCCGGAAACAGCACTTAAATGTTTTGCCAAATTGCGGATTGATGAAATCCTGATTGCGCTGCCTTCTGTGGGGCGTAGCCGCAAAAGTGAAATTGTTAAATTTCTGGAACCTGCCCATTTAAAAATTACTGAAATTCCGGGCCTGACCAAACTGGTGGATGGTGAAATCCGCGTTTCCGATATTCAGGAGGTTGATATTATTGACTTGCTAGGACGTGATCCGGTGCCCCCAGTGCCGGAGCTTCTGGCCAGGAATATTCAAGATAAAGTAGTGATGGTCACCGGTGCAGGCGGCTCGATTGGTTCAGAGCTGTGCCGACAGATTGTGAAAAACCAGCCGGCAAAAATCGTTATTTTTGAATTAACCGAGTTTGCCCTGTATAACATTGATAAAGAACTACGTTTAATGTCTCAGTGTGAGATTATTCCGATTCTGGGCTCGGTGCTGGATCAGCAAAAACTGGAACGTGTGATTGAGCAGTATGCAGTACAAACCGTCTATCATGCGGCAGCGTATAAGCATGTACCGCTGGTCGAGTGTAATCCGCTAGCGGGCCTGAAAAACAATGCAGTAGGAACGGCCTTCAGCGTGAATGCTGCGGTGAAAAAAGGTGTAGAAACCTTTGTGCTGATCTCAACTGATAAAGCGGTACGTCCGACCAATGTCATGGGTGCCAGTAAACGTATGGCAGAACTTTACTGTCAGGCGATGGCAGAGGCACAACAGCAGACCCAGATCAGTATCGTCCGTTTTGGTAATGTGCTCGGTTCTTCGGGTTCTGTGGTGCCATTATTTAAACAGCAGATTGCCAAAGGCGGCCCGATTACTGTGACCCATCCAGATGTCACCCGCTACTTTATGACTATTCCGGAGGCTTCACAGCTGGTGATTCAGGCCGGTGCCTTGGGCGTGGGTGGCGATGTGTTCCTGCTGGATATGGGGGAGCCGGTGCGTATTCAGGATCTGGCCCGTCAAATGATTGCCTTGAGTGGGTTGAAAGTTCGTGATGAGCAGCATCCAGAGGGGGATATTGCAATTCAATATGCCGGTTTGCGTCCAGGTGAAAAACTGTATGAAGAATTGCTGATTGATCAGGAAAATACTGAGCTTACGTCACACAGTCGTATTCTAAGATCATTTGAAAAACACGTTCCGTTACAGGAAATTACACAAGTATTTGATAAAATGCAGGAACTTTCTGCCATGCAGGCAGATATTGACTGGGCCTTGTCACAGCTTGAGTATTATGTTGATGGCTATCAACGTGGTAAAGAAATTAAAGTTAATTAAGTGAAGTTTATTTATGATTAAGAAAGCCATTTTGCCAGTCGCAGGTTTGGGTACCCGGTTTCTCCCAGCCAGCAAATCTATTCCTAAGGAAATGGTGACGGTGGTGGATCGTCCAGCGATTGAATATGTGGTGAAAGAAGCGGTCGCTGCGGGAATTGAGCAGATTATCCTGGTCACCCATAGCTCCAAGGCCTCGATCGAAAACTATTTTGATCGTAGTTTTGAGCTGGAAACGACGCTTGAAAACAAAAAGAAATTTGATTTGCTGAAAGAAATTACCGAGATTCTCCCTTCACATGTCAGCGTGATTAGTGTACGTCAACCTCAGCCCCTAGGTTTAGGACACGCTGTTTTGTGTGCAAAAGCAGTGATTGGAGAAGATGACTTTGCCGTTTTACTGCCTGATGTATTGGTGAAAGATTCTGATCCGGTCAATGACCTAAGCTTGATGATTCAACATTTTAATGCATCTCAAGCTGCACAGATTATGGTGGAAGCTGTGCCGGATCATCTGGTCGATCAATACGGCATTGTAGATGTCGCAGAATCACCTGCTGAAGGACAAAGCATCGTGATGCAAGGCATTGTAGAAAAGCCGGCGGTGGGAACGGCGCCTTCAAATTTATCGGTAGTGGGCCGTTATATCCTGCCGGCAAAAATCATGCAGTTACTGGAACAGACCCCACGTGGTGCAGGCAATGAAATCCAGCTGACCGATGCGATTGCCATGTTACAGCAGACTGATACGGTAGAGGCCTATCGCATGAAAGGCCAGACCTTTGACTGTGGCAGTAAACTGGGTTATCTCAAAGCTGTATTGCACTATGGTGTGGATCATCCGGTACTGGGTGAGTCCTTTAAAGCCCTGATTCAAGAACTGAAGCTCTAAATATAGACTTTAACAATAATAAGGATCCTTATGAACATAGCAGTATTTGGTCAGACCTTATATGCCGGTGTCATGGCAGCCCTACTGGCAGAATGTGGTCATCAGGTCTACTGGTGTGATTTGCTGAAAAAACCGTCTTCCGAGCAGGTTTATGCACAGGATGAAGCCGTACAGCAGTTACTGAACAAGCAGCATGCCAAGGGCTTTTTACAATACTGCAAGTTCGAGGCGATTCCTTTAGATATTGATGTCTATCTGTTTAGCTTAAGTCCGACTGAAGAAAGTCAGGGTCTGGAAATCCTGCGTGAGCTCAAGCAGCGTCCAATTATTCATCCAAAACTGATGATCAATGCTTCTACCTTGGGCCTTCACGGTACCGAAAAATTCCAGCAAATTCTTTCAGAAGATTACTGGATCTATTTGCCAGATGTGATTCAGGAAGGTAATGCCTTACGCAGCCTGACCGAAGCCAGCCAGCTCATTGTCGGCTATAGCAATGAAACGGCGAAAACACTTTTGAAGGAATTGCTCAGGCCGTTATTTCCGCGTGAACAGCAATACCTGTTTATGCCGGTTCTGGATGCCGAATTTACCAAACTGAGTGTGTCCGGCATGCTGGCCACGCGCATCAGCTATATTAATGATCTGGCTCTAGTGGCTGAAAAACTTGGTATTGATATTGAGCATGTACGCCAGGGGCTGGCAGCGGATAGCCGGATTGGTTCATCTTATCTGTATCCGGGAGCAGGGTTCGGCGGCGAAAACTTCTCGCATGATATTCAGATCCTGGCCAGTACTGTGTCAGGTACCGGCGCGAAAAGCCAGCTAATGGCCCAGGTCTGGGAAATTAATGAGCAGCAAAAAGAACTGCTATTTCGCAAGCTGTGGAATTATTACCATGGTGATCTGGCTGGAAAAACTGTGGCGATCTGGGGAGCATCCTTTAAGGAAAATACCTCGCGTATCCAGCAATCTCCGATTCATGCCATGTTGACTGCACTCTGGGCTCAAGGGGTGACCGTCAAGCTGCATGATCCTCAAGCCCTGGCGGAAATTGAAAAAGTCTATGGACAACGCGATGATCTGGTGTATTGCACAGATCAGTACGAGGCTGTAAATGGAGCACATGCCCTATGCGTGCTCACAGCCTGGAAACAGTACTGGAGTCCCAATTACCGCAGCCTGTTGAATCAAATGCAGCATCCATTGATCCTGGATGGACGTAATATTTATAATCCGGATTATATGAAAGCACAAGGCTTTGCCTATAAGGGAGTAGGACGTTAATGAGTGTAATTCAGCAACCTTATCCCCTCGAAGAGAAAGAGACTGTTTTAAGCCGGTTAAATGCTTTAAAACAGCAATTTGAACATAAGCATCTGCAAGAGCTGTTTCAGCAAGATCCGCAGCGTTTTCAGCATTTCTCGGTCAATCTGGAGCCGGTGACCTTTGATTTTAGCAAGCACCGCATTGATCAGGACGTGCTACAGGCACTAGTGCAACTGGCACAGGTACAAGATCTGAAACAGTGGATCAAACGGCTGTTTTCCCAAGAACAGGTTAACTACACCGAGCAGCGTGCTGCAATGCATTGGGCCTTACGTTTGCCTGAGCAGAATGAACAGCATCCTGAACTGGCTGCCGAGGTGCATACCCAGTTACAGCGCATGTTCACCTTGGTAGAAAAAATCCATGCTGGACAGTACCGCGGTGCTACCGGTGAAGTGATTCAGGATGTAGTCAATATCGGGGTCGGCGGTTCGGATTTGGGACCGCTGATGGTCAGTCAAGCCCTGTCTGACTTTAAACAGCCGACTCAGCGTCCCCTCAATGTACATTTCGTATCGACCATGGATGGCAGCCAGCTGTCTGATCTGCTGCATAAGCTGCGACCTGAAACAACACTGTTTATTATCTCCTCCAAATCTTTCGGTACCATTGACACCCTCTCTAATGCACAAACGGTACGCCTGTGGTTGGAAAAAACCCTGGGACAAGACCTGCGCACGATCCAGCATCATTTTATTGGGGTTTCGACCAAGCCGGAGAAAATGACAGCTTGGGGAATTGCACCGGAAAATCAGTTCCTGCTTTGGGATTGGGTTGGTGGCCGTTATTCGCTCTGGTCCTGTATTGGCTTGCCTATTGCATTGACGATTGGGGTACAGGGTTTTCAGCACTTTTTAGCGGGTGCCCATGCGGTAGATGAGCATTTCCAGACGGCTCCATTTGAACAGAATATTCCGGTGTTGATGGGACTGTTAGGGGTCTGGAACAACAACTTCCTGGATATACAAACCCATGCCGTATTGCCTTATGATGGCCGGTTAAAATATTTTGCTTCTTATTTGCAGCAGCTGGAAATGGAATCCAATGGTAAATCCATTCAGCGTAATAGCGAGAAAGTAGAATGGGATACCTGTCCGATTATCTGGGGAGAAGTCGGACCGAATGCCCAGCATGCCTTCTATCAGCTATTGCATCAGGGCACCCAATCGGTCAGCAGTGATTTTATTGCGCCGGTTCAGCGCTATAATGCGAACCAGTTCACCTATGCCGATAATGCCGATGCGCTGATTGAACAGCATCATTTGGCCCTGTCCAACTGTCTGGCACAGTCGCGGCTACTGGCCTTTGGTAATCAGGCGCTTGATGCCAGTGAACTGGCCGACCTACCGACCTATAAGCAGTATGCAGGGAACCAGCCGAGTTCAACTATTTTAATGCAAGAGCTCAATCCTTATAGTCTGGGGATGTTGATCGCCATGTATGAACATAAGGTGTTTGTGCAGTCAGTGCTGTGGAATATCAATCCTTTTGACCAGTGGGGCGTCGAAAAAGGCAAGGAAATTGCTAACCAGCTCTTGCCGATTTTAAATGGAGAACAGGCGGATGTGTCCGCGCTGGATGCCTCGACACAAGGTTTAATTGCAATATTAATGGGGAAACAGCGTGGCTAAAGTACTGGTAACAGGTGGTGCTGGTTATATCGGCTCACATACCTGTCTGGAATTATTAAATGCCGGACATGAAGTCGTGGTATTAGATAATCTTTCTAATAGTTCTAAAGAATCTCTGAATCGTGTGCAGGCTTTGGCTTCGAAATCTTTGGATTTTATTCAGGGTGATATTCTAGATCAGAATATTTTGAATCAGATTTTTAGTACCTATCAAATTGATGCCGTGATCCATTTCGCCGGTCTAAAAGCCGTAGGAGAAAGCCAGCAAATTCCGCTGACGTATTTTGAAAATAATATTTCAGGTTCCATCAGCCTGGTACAGGCCATGCAGCGCGCTGGTGTATTCCGTCTGGTCTTCAGTTCCTCGGCTACAGTCTATGATGAAGCCAATATCTCGCCTTTAAATGAAGATATGCCGACCGGTATGCCGAGCAATAACTATGGTTATACCAAGCTGATTGTAGAGCAGCTATTACAAAAGCTATCGGCATCCGATGATCGCTGGTCAATTGCCTTGTTGCGTTATTTTAATCCGGTTGGAGCGCATAAAAGTGGTCAGATTGGTGAAGACCCGCAAGGGATTCCCAATAACCTGATGCCGTATGTGACTCAGGTGGCTGTAGGCCGTCGTGAAAAGCTGTCTATTTTTGGTGATGATTACGATACGGTAGATGGGACAGGCGTACGGGATTATATCCATGTGGTGGATCTGGCCAATGCGCATTTATGTGCATTGACTAACCGTCTGCAAGCACAAGGTTGCCGTGCCTGGAACATTGGTACGGGACAGGGCTGTTCAGTCTTGCAAATCAAAAATACCTTTGAGCAGGTCAACGAGGTGCAGATTCCATTTGAAATCGCTCCGCGTCGTGAAGGCGATGTGGCGACGTCTTTTGCCGATAATACCCGTGCAGTAAAAGAGCTGGGTTGGCAACCAAAATATGGTCTGGAAGATATGCTGGCAGACAGCTGGAACTGGCAGAAGCAGAATCCACAAGGCTATCGCGATTAATTTTTTCAGATAAGTATCAAGCATAAAAAAAGAGCCATTTTGATCTGGCTCTTTTTTTCTGACTTCAGCTGCCTTGAATCAGCTGGGTCAGCTCATCCACATAGTCTTGCATTGGTCGTGGATTCTGGTCACGACGGCTTTCAATATTCAAACGCAATAATGGTTCGGTATTGGATGCTCGCACATTAAAACGCCAGCTACCAAAATTCAGGCTGACGCCATCAGTCTGATCAATTTCAGGTTTCTGATCGGCATAATGATCGAAAAGTTTTTGGATGGTTGCCTGGGTATCGGCCACTTTAAAATTAATTTCACCTGAACATGGGAACTTGGCAATCATTTCTTCAACCAGCGAAGATAGAGATTGCTGTGTTTCAGACAGTACCGCAATCGCCAGTAACCATGGAATCATGCCGCTATCACAGTAGGCAAAGTCACGGAAATAATGATGCGCACTCATTTCACCGCCATATACGGCATTGTGCTCACGCATTTTTTCTTTAATAAAAGAGTGACCAGACTTGGACTGGATGGCTTCACCTTTAAACTGCTCAACAATATCAAAAGTGTTCCAGACCAGACGCGGGTCATGCACAATTTTTTCACCAGATTGTTTTAGCAAGAAGGCCTGCGCCAGCAGACCGACAATATAATAACCTTCAATAAACTGGCCTTTTTCATCGAACAGGAAACAGCGGTCAAAGTCGCCATCCCAGGCAATCCCCATATCCGCACCATGCTGAATGACCGCATCACGGGTACTGTCACGGTTTTCAACCAGAATTGGATTTGGAATGCCATTCGGGAATGTACCATCTGCTTCATGATGAATTTTAATAAATTCGACAGGAATATTCAGTTCCTTAAACTTTGCCTCAATCGCATCAATCACATGACCTGCAGCACCATTACCGGCATTCACCACCAGTTTTAACGGGCGAACTTTTGCAGGGTCGATATATGTCATTAGGTGATCGACAAATTCGGGCAGGATATTATATTTTTCAGTATGACCTTTTTGGCTAACTTCAATGAACTGACCAGATTCTGCCAAGGCCTGAATCTCTTTAAGGCCGGTATCTGCACTGATCGGGCGGGCATTTTCACGTACCAGTTTCATGCCGTTATAATCCATCGGGTTATGACTGGCAGTGACTTCAATCCCACCTTGCACATCTAAATGGAAGGCACCAAAATAAACTTCTTCAGTCCCGGTCATCCCTAAATCTAGAACATTCACGCCCGCATCATTTAAACCACGGATGGTGGCCTGTTTTAAATCTTCACTGCTAAGGCGAATATCACAACCGACCACAACGGTTTTGGGCTGGTAAATTTGTCCATAGGCGCGACCAATTTTATAGGCAATCTCTTCGTTGAGTTCAGTACCGAGTTTGCCGCGAATATCATAGGCTTTAAAGCACGTCAGTTTTGTCATTTATAGGCTCTCTATTCAGAAGAAAAAGGCCAGTTCCCCAGCCTTGATTCAATTCTAATTATTCTACAGTGACCGATTTTGCCAGGTTACGCGGCTGATCGACATCCGTACCACGAAGTACAGCCACATGATAGGACAATAACTGCACCGGAATGCTATACACAATCGGGGCCAGTACTGCATTGACTGCAGGAATATGGACCACATGTTGACGGTCTTTGGCTTTAATACCACTGTTTTCATCAGCAAAGACGAACAGCTCACCACCACGTGCCTGCACTTCTTCCATATTGGATTTGAGTTTATCCAGCATGTCATCCTGTGGCGCCAGAATCACTACTGGCATGTCGTTGTCGACCAAGGCCAATGGACCATGCTTCAGTTCACCTGCCGCATAACCTTCAGCATGAATATAGGAAATTTCCTTCAGCTTCAAGGCACCTTCTAGCGCAATCGGAAAATGTGTACCGCGGCCCAGGAACAGACAGTGCTGCTTTTCTACAAACAGTTCAGAAAGGCGTAAAATTTCATCGTTATGATGCAAGGTATCCAGAATCACTTTTGGCATATGCCATAAGTCGGTGCTAATAGCTGTGACCTGTTCTGCTGAAATTGTATTTTTGACTGTACCCAGTTTTAGTACCAACAGCATCAGTGCAGCTAGCTGTGTGGTAAAGGCTTTAGTCGATGCGACACCAATCTCAGGGCCTGCCAAAGTCAGCAGACTGTGATTGGTTTCACGTACCATGGATGATGTTGCCACGTTACAGATCGTCATGGTGGTGATGTCTAGTCCTTTGGTAGCCGCACGTTTCTGTGTGTCACGTAATGCAGCCAAGGTATCGGCAGTTTCACCAGATTGGGAAATACACACATACAGCGTATGATTTACAATCACTGGCGTACGATAACGGAATTCGCTGGCAATCTCGATCTGGCAAGGCAGATCAATCAGCTGTTCAAACCAGTATTTGGCAATCATGCCAGCATGATAGCTGGTACCGCAGGCAATAATCTGGACTTGCTGAATTTTGGAGAAGTCCTGTTCCGCACTGGCAAGGAAGTCTTCGCGCAGGTCATTACCATTCAAGGCTTGGGAAATGGTCTGTTTGATCGCTTCAGGCTGCTCATAAATTTCTTTGAGCATGTAATGCTTGTACTCACCTTTAGAAGCATTGCTGACCGCAGCATCCAGTTCTTTGACCGGACGATCGACCAGTTGACCATCGACAAAGACTTCAATGGTGGTGCGGGTCAAACGGGCAATATCACCTTCTTCCAGGTAGATAAAACGGTTGGTAATCGGCAACAGAGCCAGTTGGTCAGAACTGATAAAATTCTCGCCAATGCCTACGCCAATTACCAGTGGAGAGCCTTCACGTACGGTAATCAGTTCATCTGGATGATCCGTATGTACAATGCCCAGTGCATAGGCACCTTTTAGTTGCGGCACCACCTGACGTACAGCTTCTAACAGGCTTGGGGTAGATTTCAGCGCATCATTGATCAGATGGGCAACGACTTCAGTATCCGTCTGTGAGGTAAACACATAGCCCAAAGCTTCAAGATCATCTTTAAGTTCTTGATAGTTCTCAATAATACCATTATGAACCACTGCCACATTTTCAGAAATATGCGGATGGGCATTTTCTTCAGTCGGTTTACCATGGGTTGCCCAGCGTGTATGTGCAATACCGAGTGAACCACTAATCTGTGATTCATTCACCGCCTGTTCAAGGTTGGAAACCTTGCCGACACGGCGCTCACGCAGGACCTGATGATTGTTGATCAGGGCTAAACCTGCTGAATCATAGCCACGGTATTCCAGGCGTTTTAAGCCTTCAATCAAAATATTGGTAATGCTGCGTTCCGCAATGCCACCGACGATACCACACATATTTGTTCCCCTTATTTCTTGATTTTTTGCGGACGTGGATAGTTTTCTTTGGCAAATTGCTTAGAGCGCTCTACTGCCAAACTGTTGTCTTCCACATCACGGGTAATCGTCGAGCCTGCACCGACTGTAGCACCGTTACCAATTCTCACAGGTGCCACTAATGAACTGTTCGAGCCAATAAAGGCTTGATCACCAATAATTGTTTTAAATTTGTTGGCACCATCATAATTACAGGTAATGGTCCCTGCACCGATGTTTGAGCCTGCACCAACTTCAGCATCACCCAGGTAGGTAAAGTGGTTGGCTTTAGAGCCTAGACCAATCGTGGTATTTTTAACTTCAACAAAGTTACCAATGTGAACTTCATTGGCAAGTTTTGCCCCTGGACGTAAACGTGCAAAAGGTCCAATTTGGGTATCTTCCCCAACGATGGCGCTATCGAAAATGCTATATGGCTGCACCTTGGTACCCGCTGCAATCTTGGTGTTCTTGATGATACAGCCAGCGCCAATTTCAACATTGTTACCTAACTCGCAATCACCTTCGATAATCACGTTGATATCAATGCGGACATCCTGACCGACGGTTAAATTGCCACGCAAGTCAAAACGGCTTGGATCAATCAGATGTACGCCTTGCTGCATGAGCTGTTTGGCCTGAAATGCCTGGAACTGACGCTCTAAAGCAGCCAGCTGCACCCGGTCATTTACCCCTTCAACTTCAAAAGCCTGCTCAGGTTCTACAGATGCAACTTGCATACCATCTGCCAAAGCCATCGCCACAATATCAGTCAGGTAATATTCACCTTGCGCATTGTCATTGCTTAAACGTGGTAGCCATTGATGCAACTTGGCATTGCTGACGGCATAAATACCGGTATTGATTTCCTTGATTTGACGTTGTTCTTCAGAAGCATCCTTGTGCTCAACAATGGCCTGGATCTGACCTTGTTCACGTACGATACGGCCATAACCATTGGCATCCGGCAGGGTAAGCGTCACCAGACCAATACCGGTTTCTGCAGTAGCATCGAGTAATTTTTGCAAGGTTACAGGATTAATGCACGGCACATCGCCGGAAAGAATCAGCGAAACGCCATCTTGTGGCAGGACAGGCAAGGTCATTTGCACTGCATGGCCGGTACCCAGCTGTTCAGCCTGTTCTACCCATTTAATCTCTTGCTCTGCAAAAGCAGCCTGAACCCGGTCACCACCGTGACCATAAATCGTAATAATATTATCTGCGTTTAATTTTTTTGCCGTTTCAATGACATGACCCAGTAAAGGACGTCCTGCAAGGGGTTGTAATACTTTCGGTAAGCTGGAACGCATACGGGTTCCTTTACCTGCAGCAAGAATAATCACAGTCGTTGACATGTTCTAATCCTAAATATGGCTTATGCCACAGTGAAGTAAAAATAAAGCAAAATACAAAGGGCCGCCCACAGGCCAGCAATAATGTCATCCAGCATGATGCCGAAACCGCCGTCAATTTGACGGTCAATGACACGAATCGGCCAGGGCTTCCAGACATCGAATAAACGGAACAGAGCAAAACCGACCAATGCCCACATCCAGCTCATTTCATTTAGATAGAGCAAAGGCAAAAAGGTAATGGATTGACCTGCAAATTCATCCCAGACAATGCGACCATCATCATGTACACCCATGACTTTAGCCGTATGCCCGCAAATATAGATGCCAATGAGCGACATTAGAATAATGGCTAATATGGTGCTCGATAGACCAATTGCAAGCCATAGCGGAATAAACAATAAGGCAAAAGCTGAACCAAACGTACCCGGCGCTTTCGGTAATAAGCCAGAACCAAAACCAACACCACAGAACACAATAAAACGGTCGGTCCATGACATGGCTTTAAAATTGATTGAAGGTTTATGCAAAATGTTGATACCCATTAAATTGAAGCAAATGATCTACGCCATCTTTTTCAAAAGTTAAGCCGCGCTGTTGCTGAATTGTGCCGATTATACTAATCGAATCATCAAGTTGTTTTTGCAATAATTTTTCATAATTTTGCGGGCTTATTGTAAAACATAATTCATAATCGTCGCCACCCGCCAATGCATACTGCCATTTTTGTTCATCATTTAAGGCGTGCAGGGCAGTACTTAGTGGTAAGTTTTCAAGTTGCAGCTTTGCGCCGACATTTGATGCTTTAAGGATGTGTCCCAAATCTTGTGCAAGACCATCTGAGACATCAATCATGCTATTGGCCAGGCCTTTAAGCGCAGCACCTAAAGCACAACGTGGCGTTGGATAATCCAGACGTTTTTGTAGATCATGACCTAAATGCTTTAAGCCAAATGCCGCATCGCCAACCGTACCTGAAACACAAATCAGATCACCGATTTGGGCACCTGAACGTGGTACAGCAAGGCCTGTATCGACCCAGCCCAGTGCTGTGACAGATAGAGTCAGATGTGGACTTTGCGTGGTATCACCACCAATTAAACGTACACCAAATTGATCGCAGCAGTCGTATAGCCCTTGGCTAAAGCCTTTGAGCCAAGCATGATCAATTTGGGGTAAGCTCAATGCCAATAAAATACTATGCGGTGTGGCGCCCATCGCGGCAATATCAGATAAATTGACTGCAACAGATTTCCAGCCAATGGCATGTGGGTTTGTATCTAAAGGAAAATGTCGACCCGCAACTAAGGTGTCGGCACAAATCACCAATTGCTGGTGAGGAGGGGGGGTGAGCAAGGCTGAGTCGTCACCGACCCCTAAATCGACAGAATCTTGATTCTTACGATTGAAATAGGTGTCGATAATCGAAAACTCAGCCATACAACAAATCTACTTAAAACTTAGTTTGCTTGTTGTTTTTCTGCTGCACGTAAAGTTGTCGCTAAACGATCTAATACACCATTGATGTATTTATGGCTGTCTGCACCGCCAAAATGTTTAGCTAACTCAATTGCTTCGTCTAAAACGACACGATATGGAATCTCAAGATGTTCTTTGAGCTCATACGCACCTAAACGAAGTGTTGCGAGTTCTACACCGTCAAGTGCAGAAAGTTCGCGATCCAGCACAGGGATAAGCAAAGCATCCAATGCTTCATGATTGGCAACCACTTGAGTCAACAATTCATGATAATAGCCAAGATCCACTTTGTGCATGGCATTGTCCACACGTGTACGTGCTTCAATCTCATGCACAGGGTTGTGGCTCATTTGCCATTCATAAATTCCTTGTACGGCAAAACGACGTGCTTTACGTTTTGCAGCATAAGTTGCTTGAAGTGTTTGCGACATAGCCTTAAATAGCCTTTAACAAGTTAACCATTTCAATCGCAGTCAAGGCAGCTTCACTACCTTTATTGCCTGCTTTTGTTCCAGAGCGTTCAATCGCTTGTTCAATACTATCCGTAGTGAGTACGCCATTAATGACAGGAAGACCAGCGTCCAGACCAACTACGCCTAAACCTTTGGCACATTCACCTGCCACGAAATCGAAGTGCGGTGTGCTACCACGAATCACAGCGCCCAAGGCAATGATGGCATCGAACTTGCCAGTCGCTGCTAATTTTTTTGCAACGATTGGAAGTTCCCAGGCACCAGGTGCATGAACGACCGTGATATTATCCTCTGATACACCATGGCGTTTCAATGTATCAACGGCACCTTCTAACAGATGTTCAACAACAAAGCTGTTAAAACGACCAACTAAAATCGCATAACGGTCTTCGTTCGCGAGATGTAACATACCTTCAATACGGCGAACAGCCATAATAACCTCGATTCTTATCTTAAGATGTGTGTTGTGCAGTGATGTATTCCACCACTTCTAAATTAAAACCTGACAATGCATTAAAGCGTAATGGTGAACTCAGCAGCTTCATTTTTTCTACGCCTAGATCACGCAAAATTTGTGCACCGACACCAATCGTTTGATACTGCTGCGACAGTGCAGCATTGGATTTCACATTTTTGGGTGCTTTTAAAGTATCAAGCGCAGGACCTAGATCTTGTAAATGACGTTGACCAATCCAGACCAAAACACCACGATCACTGCTTGCAATTTCTTTAAGTGCCTTGTCTAAATTCCAAGCCGGTTCGCCGTCCTGTTTATTCAGTTTTAAGAGGTCCCGTGTCGGGTTAAAGCCGTGGACACGTACAGTCGTTACGCCTTCTTTCGGCTCGCCTTTGACTAGTGCCACATGAATATCCGGGTTACCTAATTCACGGTAACGATACAGATCAAAGGTACCGTATTCGGTATCAATTGTTTGCTGATCTAAACGTTCAACCGTCTGCTCATTGGTCATGCGATAATGAATCAGGTCAGCAATCGTACCAATTTTCAAGCCATGCTTTTCGGCAAAGACTTCAAGGTCTGGACGACGTGCCATGGTGCCATCTTCATTGATGATTTCACAAATGACCGATGCTGGCTCTAAACCTGCAAGACGCGATAAGTCACAGCCTGCTTCGGTATGACCTGCACGGTGCAGGACACCACCTGGCTGTGCCATCAATGGGAAGATATGACCAGGCTGTACGATGTCCGTAGGTTTAGCATGAGCCGCCACAGCGGTTTGAATGGTATGCGCACGCTCTGCAGGTGAAATACCGGTAGAAATACCTTCAGCTGCTTCAATCGATAACGTGAAGTTGGTCCCGTGTTGAGCACCATTAGCATCTACCATCAATGGAAGATTCAACTGTTGGCAACGTTCTTTACTTAAAGTCAGACACACTAAACCACGAGCATGGGTGATCATAAAGTTGATGTCTTCAGGACGCACGTGCGTGGCAGCAATGACTAAATCGCCTTCATTTTCACGATCTTCATCATCCATCAGGATGACCATTTTTCCTGCACGGATATCTGCTACAAGCTCTTCAACTGTATTGAGCGGCATCAACCTTCACCTTCTTTTTTGATCTTGTTCAGACCGAATCATGACATTATTGGTTGCATAGTCTAACGCTTTTTGAGCAATTTTGCCTATGCTTATTGATTTCCCTAAACTGAACATTGTTATACACAGTCTTTTTCGGCAAAGAAAGCCGACTTTATATGGAAGTTTTTAATTTTTGTATTTTTTTATCCAATTGAAAATATTAAAAAAATCAATACTTATCATAGAGGGATATATACTTGTTTTGGATAGCTTTATGATTTTATTGGGATAGAGGGACGGTTATTTTTTGTTTAAGATAAAATTACCAAGCCAATAAAAAAGCGAACTGAAGTTCGCTTTTGCTTAGACAGGAATTAGAAGAAACCTGCGGGTTTGGTCGAGTAGCTGACAAGCAAGTTTTTGGTTTGTTGATAATGATCGAGCATCATTTTGTGGTTCTCGCGTCCAATCCCTGATTTTTTATAACCACCAAATGCCGCATGGGCAGGGTAAATGTGATAACAGTTGGTCCAGACGCGACCTGCCTGAATCGCACGGCCGGCACGATAAGAGGTATGGGCTGAACGCGACCAGACACCAGCACCTAAGCCATAAATGGTGTCATTGGCAATTTTAATGGCATCATCAAAGTCCTTAAAAGTGGTCACGGCAAGTACAGGTCCAAAAATTTCTTCCTGGAAGGTTTTCATGTCATTGGTGCCTTTAAAAATGGTCGGTTCAATATAGAAGCCTTGACCTACTTCATGGCGTGCTTCACCACCTGTTAAGACCTGAGCACCTTCTTCACGACCTGTGGCGATACAACCCAAGATCTTATCCTGCTGTTCTTGCGATGCCTGTGCGCCAATCATGGTGTCGGTATCCAGCGGATGACCGGTTTTAATGCGCTTGACACGCTCAACTGCACGTTCCAGGAATTTGTCGGCAATACTTTCCTGTACCAGTGCACGTGAAGGGCAGGTACAGATTTCTCCTTGGTTGAGGGCAAACATGGTAAAACCTTCTAAGGCTTTATCTAGGTATTCATCCTCTTGATCCATCACATCTGCAAAGAACAGGTTTGGTGATTTACCACCCAGCTCTAAGGTCACAGGAATAATATTTTCAGTCGCATATTGCATAATCAATTGGCCGACTGCGGTTGAACCGGTAAAAGCAATTTTTGCGATACGAGGGTTGGTCGCCAGTGGACGGCCGACTTCGACCCCATAGCCATTAACAATATTCAGTACACCAGGTGGTAAAAGATCCTGAATCAGTTCAACCAACACTAAAATACTGACAGGGGTTTGTTCTGCTGGTTTCAGCACAATACAGTTACCGGCAGCTAAAGCCGGAGCCAGTTTCCATGCGGCCATGAGAATTGGGAAATTCCACGGAATGATTTGACCGACAACGCCGAGGGGTTCATGGAAATGATAGGCGATGGTGTCTTCGTCAATTTCTGAAATGCCGCCTTCTTGCGCGCGAATACAACCAGCAAAATAACGGAAGTGGTCGATACATAATGGAATATCCGCATTTAGGGTTTCACGAATCGGTTTACCGTTGTCCCAGGTCTCTGCCACCGCGAGCAATTCCAGGTTTTCCTCTAGACGATCGGCAATCTTGAGCAGGATATTTGAACGTGTGGTCGGTGATGAGCTATTCCACTGGGCTTTGGCGGCATGGGCGGCATCGAGTGCGAGTTCAATATCTTCTACACTGGAGCGTGGTGCTCTGGTAAAAACTTTGCCATCGACTGGGGAAATATTATCAAAGTATTCACCTTTGACCGGCGGCACCCATTTACCGCCAATAAAGTTTTCGTATTGTGCTTTAAATTGAATTTTTGAACCGTCAGTATTTGGATCTGCATAGCGCATATTTTTGTCCTTTCATTGATTGTTATAGCTGTGAGAGAAATAAGGGTGAGAGACGAAGACTCATCTTGGAATGAATAGTTATAGCTAATATAAAGAGCAAATCTGACGCTATGTCGAGGGTTTACAAGCGTGCTACAAAAGGCAACAAAGCGAACCTAATAGGATTTCAATATTGTTATTAATAATCAATTATTTATTTTAAAGTAATTAAATTTTGGCACTGTTAAAACATGATATTTCTCACAGATCAGACTGCTGCGAGATAACAATTGACCCGTTTTAGAATACAATCTCTCAGATAAATTTTTTGGGAAGGCAGTTTTTATTTTCCTTCCCAAAATCTTTCAAATCATGATCGTTCTGAACTGGTTAAAGTCCTTTGGTATGTAACCACTCAAACAGCTGTTGATAGACCTGTTCCCGTACCGCTTTTTCTGACAGTACCAGGTCATGCAAGCCATTATGAATTTCGCACAAGGTGACATCGCCCGATATTTTGCTGGCATGCTGAATCATATCCTGCACTTCCAGGATCACATCGCTGCTTTGTGCATGACGATTAAATTTTCGTGGATAAGTCGTCTGATGCGAATGCATGATCAGGACAGGAATGCTTAACTGAAGACCTTGATGCAGTTCTTTTTGCGCCTCATGAATGGCATGTACAAAGCTCAAACGCACCATGGGATAACGGACTTTTTTCCATTCGAGGTTAAAGTTCCATTCACCATGATGGCTGGCGTGCAAACTCGGGACATACCACTTATTAAGACGACTTGGGAACAGCAAGTTTGGAAAACGTTTGCCCATTGCTGCCATTCGAGGAATGGCAAATTTCTTTTCCAGACGACTCATATTGAAATCATAAAAGGGACTGTTTGCCCAGAGCGCTTTAATCAGGGGATGATCAGGATGATGTGCTGCATACAAGGTTGTGGTTAAGCCCCCCGTTGAATGTCCGCAAAGCAGCACGGCGTCATGACTTTCCTGACCGATAATATCCAGTGCCTGAGTAATTTCTGCATCATATTCTGACAGGCTATGAACGTTATAGTACTTCTGATGCGGCAAATAGGAGCGGCCATATTTACGTAGGTCCAGCGCATAAAAGTCAAAACCCTGCTCATTGAAACGCTCTGCCATTTCAGTCTGGAAAAAATAGTCGATAAAACCGTGGATATATAGCACCGCCTTTTTAGTCGGTTTAGCGGCTTTCTTGCGAACGAGGGTCGCCACCACCTGACCTTCATAATCATTCGGAAGATCTAAGGTGGCCTGTTCATAGCCAGCCCCTAAAATATCGGGTTGATAATCTACCTCTATCTTTGTTGTCATTATTTTCTCTTAACTTCTTGTTCAGATTTTATATTTAGATATTTCTACACTAGCGTCAAATAAAAAAACAGTATTTTCTAATGAGGAACTGATCACCTGAAATTAAAGATAAACAGCTCATCGGGATGGAATAAATGCGAGACAAGGTTTCTCTATACTGAAAAAGATATCTATAAGTTCCTTGTTTGTTATTTTGCTGGTAAATATAAGGCTAGAAAAACAGAAAAAGAGTATGATCTAATCAGTAGAATGCGCTTGTGCTCAGACCACATTGGAGTGTAGAAAGGCGCCATGTATGATACGCACCTTCCTAATACATGTAATTTTGTATAGCGAAGCTAAAATTATGGATGCAGATTGAAGAAAAATTTTTATTTTTTAAATCAATAAATTAATTGAAGTAGGGGATTGTGGAAATACCCAGAGAAATAGATATTCAACTAGGCATCTAACTTTAACCTGGCCAAAAGCTGAAAATAAAAAAAGCCCCAATTTTCGATCAGGGCTTTTAGAATTTGGAGCGGGAAACGAGACTCGAACTCGCGACCCCAACCTTGGCAAGGTTGTGCTCTACCAACTGAGCTATTCCCGCAGGGTCGAATAATTTTTTACTATTAAAAAACTAACAAAAAAGAATATGGAGCGGGAAACGAGACTCGAACTCGCGACCCCAACCTTGGCAAGGTTGTGCTCTACCAACTGAGCTATTCCCGCATGCCGTGTATAATACAGCATGCAAAAACAGGGTCAATAACTTTATGAAAAATCTTGCACCGTTTGCATAAAATAAAATCAATTCAGCCAATTCAGCGCTATAAATCGATAAAATTTATGCAAAATTTTGTTAAAACAGGGCCTTGGCAACCTTTAACTCTCCTTGAGCACAGTAAAACTCATGACAGAACAGGGTATACTGAATAGAATTTGGATCATTTGTAATTGCGGAGAAGGCCATGAGTATTGAACAAGTCTTAAGAGAGCGTCTGGCTACCCTGTCTCCATCTCATCTTGAGGTGGTAAATGAGTCTTCTGGTCACGGTGGCTATTATCCGGGTAAGGAATCACACTTTAAAGCGGTAATTGTGAGTGAAGCTTTTGCAGGCCTGCGTCAGGTACAGCGTCATCAGAAAGTCTATGCCGCAGTAGGCGATTTACTGAGCCCGGAAAAAATCCATGCATTAGCAATCCATGCTTTTGTTCCAGAAGAGTGGAGCGGTCAGGATACGACCAGTCCTGAATGTGCACATGCCCCAAAAAACTAAGAGGAACATATGGAAACCCAATTATTAGTCAAAATTATCCATATGTCAGCGGCCAGTCTGGCAATTATCGCGATTCTGGCACGTGCATTTACCTTGTTTGTTGGTACACAGGGCAATTTACCTAATCCGGTTGCACGCAAGCTATTTGTTGCCTTGCAGCATCTGGCACTTGCCGTAATTGCTTTGACGGGCGTCATTTCGCTAGTGATAAAAAACTTTGAAGTACAACCCTGGTTCTATGCCAAGGTCATTTTATTTCTGGTACTGGTTTCATCTTTGATGAAAGCCTATAAAAAAGATGACTCTGTCCTGTTGGTTCAACGTCGTGCTGGCCTGGTTATTGCAATTATTTCATTAGCTGCAATTATGGCACTGGTGATTATCAAGCCAACTTCTGGCTAGAAAATAACATCATTTTGTTTGGCTAAATTTTAAATAGATTGATAAAAATAATAGGGGGTTTTTAATGCGTACACGTGTGGTGTTTAACCAAAAAGGTGGCGTGGGGAAGTCGAGTATTGCAGTGAATCTGGCAGCAATCAGTGCACATCAGGGGCACAAAACCTTACTCATTGACCTCGATCCACAGGCCAATTCCAGCCAGTATCTGCTTGGTGATGATGCGACCTATTCAGGAGACAAGCCTGCATTAGAACCCAATATTGAAAACTATTTTGATGAAGTGCTGGGCAGCCAGCAGAACAAGGGTCTGATTGGCAATGCCATCGGCTCAATTCTAAAAACCCGCACTAAAGGCCTGGAAAGCTATGTGCACCAGTCACCGTTTAAACATCTGGATGTGATTCCAGCCAGCCCAAGTCTCGGCACACTGGGACATGCACTGGAATCCAAACATAAGATCTATAAACTACGTGATGCCTTACAACAGTTAACGGGTCAGTATGAGCGGGTGTTTATTGATACGCCGCCGGCTTTTAATTTCTTTACCTTATCAGCTTTAATTGCGGCAGATCGGGTACTGATTCCCTTTGACTGTGATGTATTTTCCAAACGTGCCCTGCATACCCTGATTGAAAATGTCATCGAAACCCAGGACGACCATAATGACCGTCTGGAAATTGAAGGAATTGTGGTCAATCAGTTTCAGGCTCAGGCCAAACTGCCGCGTGAGGTGGTGCAACAGCTGAAAGATGAGGGCTTGCCGGTATTGAAAAATATGTTGCCGCCATCGGTGATCATGAAAGAATCCCATCAGAAAAATCAGCCCTTAATTCATCTGGCTACTGATCATAAATTGACTCAGGCCTATCAATCGTTGTTCAATGAGATTGAGCAAAAATAAGATTGATGATTCCAGCATGAAACTCATGAAATTCAGTCTTGGCATCGTGGGCCTGGCTTTGTTAAGTGCCTGTGCTACGACCGTCAAGCCGACCTATGTGTCGCCAACCCAATACCAGTCCTATGACTGCGGTCAGCTGCAAGGCGAATATAACCGTATTCAGCAGTATATCGACAATGGTGTACAAGCGCCGAAACGAACGGGTGTTGGCGTAGGCGTCGGTGTAGGTGGTGGCTGGGGTAGCCATAGTGGTTGGGGCATTGGGCCGAGCATTTCAGTGAATATGGGTCAGTCTTCTAATACCAAGAAGACCGAACTGGCACGTGTTTTAGGTGAGCAGGAAGCGATTGTTCAGGCAGCACGCTATAAGAGCTGCCCACTGATC
Source organism: Acinetobacter sp. HA (assembly GCF_000264725.1). Classification (NCBI taxonomy): domain Bacteria; kingdom Pseudomonadati; phylum Pseudomonadota; class Gammaproteobacteria; order Moraxellales; family Moraxellaceae; genus Acinetobacter; species Acinetobacter sp. HA. The sequence goes on from NZ_AJXD01000096.1 coordinate 97,073, forward strand.
ATTCGCCAGGCTGTACCAAAAACATAATGATGAAGATAGAAAATAAAAATGCTGACTGAGGTCGGCATTTTTTTAGCATCGCAGTCCGGAAAGGGGCGTTATTATGCATATAAAACTAGCTGGAATGACTGCTCGGAACAAATTTATAAGAATTTTCATCTTGTTATATATTGAGCAGATTCGTTAATGTTGCGCCATTCTTTGCGGTAAGTTTGCGTATGATCGAAAACTGGCTATTTATTCTGGCTGTAATTACAGTATTGATGATTCCGGGCCCAGGCAATGCACTGGTTGCCAGTGCGGCACATCAACATGGTCAGGCCAGAACCAGTTTATATATACCTGCTATTCTGCTGGGTTACTTCTATGCCATTAATGTCTGGGCTTTGCTGATACATCTTGCTGTCCCGATCTGGCCGAATTTCCAGAGTATGCTGCATATACTGAGCACAATTACTGTAGGCTGGATGACCTTCAGACTGTTTAAAGCCAGGCAGCTAGAGCAGCATAATCATAAGCACCCGATGATCCGGCCTTGGCAGATGTTTACTGCGACTTTAAAAAATCCTAAAGCGGCTTTGTTTGCTTCCGGTATTTTTCCCATGGCGACCTGGGAAAATCCAACTAATTTCGTACTGGTCTTCGCGATATTTAGTCTGGTGACATTACCGGTGTTTGTCTTCTGGATGGCGTTCGGTCAGGCAATTCTGGCAAGGGAGTCGGAGAAAATAAAAACCGACCTCATGTATAAAGGGTCGGTCCTGTTTTTGCTGCTTTGCCTGATTCCGCTGATCATCAGTTTGTTTAACTGAATTCAGCGATCAGGATTTAAGCCATTTTGTTCTTTTTCAGCTTCTGTTGAACAAAACCGAAGATGCCTGGCAATACACTAATAATAATGATGCCGAAGATCAGATAGGTAAAGTTATCTTTAACGATTGGCATATTTCCAAACAGATAACCCAAAATCACAAAAGAGCTGATCCACAAAAAACCACCAATCACGTTATAGCTCAGGAAATATTTATAATTCATGCTGCCAGCACCGGCCACAAAAGGAGCAAAGGTGCGGGCGAAAGGCACGAAACGGGCAAAGATAATCGTCTTGCCACCATGTCTGGCAAAAAATTGCTGGGTTGCTAGTAGGTGTTTTTTATTGATAAAGCGCGATTCAACTTCAAACACACGCGGCCCAATGAACTTGCCAATATGATAGTTCAGCGTATCGCCCAGTACTGCTGCCACAAATAGGAGCGGAATCAGTACCCACGGATCCATGGCCCCAGTAGATGCTGCAAGTGCCCCCGCAGCAAACAGCAAGCTGTCACCCGGCAGGAAAGGCATGACTACCAGTCCCGTTTCTACAAAGATAATCAGGAAAAGAATAGCATAAATCCACACCCCATAATTGGTGATGAATTCAAGCAGATGGTCATCTACATGTAGGATAAAATCAAGCAGTTCCATGGCGCCAGTACAAGCAAAAGTGTGCCCAAATCCTAACAGTGATTAGGCTTAAAGTCAGCATCAAAAGTGGTCTATTTCCAGCCTCATCATTCTAAAAATAAAACGATGAATCTTATTTTGGTTATTAATAATTAAAAATGAAACTTATAAGATGTGCTCATATTTTAGCAATCATTTTCGAGTTTTTATCATGTTGAATCCAAATCGTATTATCGCCAATCTTGTTGCTCATCCTGTACTTGAATCCGTAACATTCGTGTCTGCACGTGCCTTAATGGCTTATATTTTTATTGTGGCAGGTTGGGGCAAAATCGCTGGTTATGAAGCAACGGTTGGTTATATGCAAGCTATGGGTGTTCCTGCTGAATTATTACCTGTGACGATTTTGCTGGAATTGGGTGGTGGTTTAGCGATTTTATTTGGCTTGCAGACCCGTGTAGTGGCAGCACTCTTGGCTGGCTTTAGCTTAGTGACTGCATTTTTATTTCATGGTACGCCTGAGGATGCAGTGAACTTTATGAAAAACTTTGCGATGGCAGGTGGCTTATTGCTATTGGTATTACAGGGTGCAGGTCGCTTCAGTCTTGATCATCTGATTGAGCACCAATAACAAAGCAACGCTCCAATCGAGCGGTCTAAGACCGCTTTTTTTGTGGATACATAACATTAAACTAGCTTTACCGAATTAAGCTTCGTTCAGTGCATTCACTCTGCTTAGATAGAATCAGGAATTTAGACCTGTTGTTTAAGGAGTATATTGAATGCAAAAGCAAATTTTAGCTGTATTAATGACGGGACTCGTTGTTAGTGGCGGTGCATGGGCAAAGTCAGATCAGGCCCTCCTTGCTGAAGCTCAAAAAAATAAAGTCAGCATTGCTCAAGCACAAAAAATGCCGGATGAAACTGGTGTAACCTTAACAGGTAAAATTGTGCGTCAAGTTGCACCGCAGAGTGATGATTTTGAACTTCGAGACAGTAGTGGCACGATTATTATTGATGTTGATGATGACCTGTGGAAACCGTTGAAGTTAAAAGCGGGCGATAACGTTCGTGTGCTTGGCGAGGTAGATACTCATCGTCAGAAACCTACCGATATTGATGTGATTAGTATCGAAAAAGTGAAATAACCACATTTAAAGTTCTGCTTCAATCTCATTCAATCTGGAATCCAGGATTGAAGCAGATCTGACAAAAAATTCAGTCTGATCAAGATACAGTGCTAAATATGTATATATTTCAAGCGCCTTGAAACAGTGTGCTTAATGCAGCGAAAAATGATAGAATACGGCGCTTATCTTTCGTTTGCCTTTCTATAGTTGTTTGTCATGACTACCAATACTCAAATCACTGAAGATCGTATCCTGATTTTGGATTTCGGTTCTCAATATAGCCAATTGATTGCACGTCGCGTACGTGAGTCTGGCGTATATTCTGAAATGTTTGCCTATGACATGTCTGAAGAAGACATTCGTGCATTTAATCCAAACGGTATCATCTTGTCAGGTGGTCCTGAGAGCGTTCACGAAGAAGGCAGCCCGCGTGCGCCAGAAGTTGTGTTCAACTTGGGCATTCCTGTATTGGGTATTTGCTACGGTCTGCAAACCATGTCTGCACAACTTGGCGGTAAGGTTGAGCCAGGTACAGTACATGAATTTGGCTATGCAGAAGTAGACATTCAAATCCGTGATGGTCTTATTGGCGATCTTGAAGATTCAGCAGACAAATTAAAAGTCTGGATGAGCCACGGTGACAAAGTGACTCAAATTCCAGAAGGCTTCCAGATTACTGCCAGCACACCAAGCTGTCCGGTCGCAATGGTGTCTGATGAAAAACGCCGTTTCTATGGTATTCAGTTCCACCCGGAAGTCACTCATACTGCCAAAGGTAAAGAGTTACTGTCTAACTTCGTTCACAATATCTGTGGTTGCCGTAGCCTGTGGAACTCTGAAAACATTATCGACCTTCGTGTTGAACAGCTTCGTGAACAGATTGGTGATCAAAAAGTACTGCTCGGTCTTTCAGGCGGTGTAGATTCATCAGTTGTTGCGGCACTTTTACACCGTGCAATTGGCGATCAATTGACATGTGTATTCGTGGACAATGGTTTACTTCGTCTGAATGAAGGCGACCAGGTTATGGACATGTTTGCGAAAAACATGGGTATCCGTGTCATTCGTGCTGATGCTGAAGAGCGTTTCTTGACTGCACTTGCGGGTGAAGTTGATCCAGAGAAAAAACGTAAAATCATCGGCCGTGAGTTCATTGAAGTATTTGCTGAAGAAGCACGTAAGCTTGATGGTGTAAACTTCCTGGCTCAAGGTACGATTTACCCTGACGTGATCGAATCTGCTGCAAGCAAACAAGGCAAAGCACATGTGATTAAATCACACCACAACGTGGGTGGTTTACCAGAAGATCTAGCATTTGAACTGGTTGAACCAATTCGTGACCTGTTTAAAGATGAAGTACGTAAATTGGGTACCACTTTAGGTCTTCCATTTGAAATGCTTTATCGTCACCCATTCCCGGGTCCGGGTCTAGGTGTTCGTATTTTGGGTGAAGTGAAAAAAGAATATGCTGACATTCTCCGTTTAGCAGATGACATTTTCATGCAAGAACTTCGTGCTAGCGGTTGGTATGACAAAACTGCGCAAGCATTCGCAGTATTCCAACCTGTTAAATCTGTTGGTGTTGTAGGTGATGGTCGTCGTTATGCATGGGTCATTGCACTTCGTGCAGTTGAAACTGTTGACTTCATGACAGCTCGTTTTGCTCACCTTCCATACGAGCTGGTAGATAAAATCTCGACTCGTATCATGAATGAAATTGCTGAAGTTTCTCGTGTGGTTTATGACGTATCGTCTAAACCACCTGCGACGATTGAATGGGAGTAATTTAGGGGTTTCAAGAAGCGAAGCCTCTTGCCTAAATTACGCCATGAGCAAGGTTAAAAGCACTGCTTTTAACTTTGCGCAAGATACGCGCGGCAGTATCTGAAAAATGATATATCCAATAAAAAAGGACGCCTAGGCGTCCTTTTTTGTGTTTATAATGAATAAAAATAAAACTTTATACAGAAAAATATGTCATTGCCTAGCTGTCATCAATTGATGCTGCCTTTCATGGAGCTATTGTTTAAGTTACATGAGCCTATAAAAATTTCAGATGCGGCAAATATATGAGCTGAATGCTCAAATCTGTCAAAAGAGATACTCAATCAAACACTTCCAAGTGAAAAGAATATTTTTAGAAATAGAGTTTCTTTTAGAGATACAAATTGAACGGAGCTTTCATATTTATAAAATCGACCAAGACCGTTTCGATGAAGATATCTTTTAACTAGGTTCCAACGATTTTAATTGCCCGATCCTTATTCCACGAGCCTTGTGACAGCAGTACGACAGTAGGACTGGTTAAAGGGTCATACTGCTCTACTCGGTTCCGTCCGTTGGCCTTGGCCTGATACAGCGCAATATCCGCCTGTTTAATTACGGTATACAGGTCCGTTTCACAAGTTTCCAAGATCGCCGCACCCACTGAAATGGTGAATTTTAAGGACTGACCTTGATCAAGAAACACTTCGGTCTGTTCAATGCGCTGCCTTAAACACTCGGCAATTTTTAGAGCATCATCCAGATGCGTTTCAGGAAGCAGGGCAATAAACTCTTCCCCGCCGTAGCGCGCCAGAATATCAGTATTTCGCATTTCACTTTGAGCTGTTTTCGCAATGATTTGCAGTACTTGGTCGCCAATATCATGACCATAGTTATCATTAATCTTTTTAAAATGATCGACGTCAAAGACGATTAATGAACTAGGACTCGGTGTTCCTTCTTCAAGCCTATGTGTTAGATGTTGCTGAACCAAATATTCAAAAAAGCGGCGATTATTTAATCCTGTTAGGGAATCGGTATGCGCCATATGCTCAAAAGCCTGACGGTTATATTCGTTCAAGGTATGTTGTAAAAATACAATCCGAGATTTAAGCGTTGAATTCCAGCTGATATAGATACTAAAACTTAGCACCGGCACATAAATCAGAGAAAACAGAACCAGCTGTTGCAGATCGCCTTTAACATTGAAATACACACCCATATAGATCATGAAGGTAATCAGGGCCGAGATGATCAGGGAAGGCCTGAAACGGATATGTACACTTAAATTTGCCAGAACGATAAAGACCAGAGAGGAATATTGATAGATCAGGTTATAAGGACTTTCTGACTGATTTAAATTAAAAAACCAGACCGCACTGGCACCAATAATCGAAGTGGGTAGCAATAGATCAAAGAGTGGTAAATTCCGGCTATGCTGGTACATCCAGACCGTGATCAGGGTCATGACTGAGGTAAAACCCAGTTTGGTTACAAGCAACAGGGTGTGGATGTCATGCAGTACATAAATATCCGCAAGGGTATAGGAAGCATAAGCAAACTGTGCACATAGATTCACCTGAAGCAGATATCTCAGATGCAGCTTTTTCTGATGAGAATAATAGGCAGATTTTAATGGCTGAGGAATACACACCAGAGGATCTTTAAGCGCCTGCTGAATCAGAAGGCGTGACTCCTTATGATATTCCTGTGGCATTCAGCCTTCCCCATAAAAAATAAAATTTTTTATATATTAAGTTTTGTATAAATTTTATTCTATTCCTTAAAAATTCACTTTAAAAGTAGTCATCTAGAATAAATATTTTCGGTTACAAAAAAGGGAGAGTGAGTACAAAGCAACAAAGGAGATAGGCTGGATTGACTGTCTATACGTTTAAGTCACCTCTATGACTGTTCATAAGTTAATATATTTTTCAGTATAAAAATTCTGTAAATCAGATTGAAACGGTGAACTCATATCTGGACGATACACTTCAATCCGGTTACGTCCACTCTTCTTGGCAGCATAAAGCGCCACATCCGCTTTTTTAATCAGATCATCCAGGTCCTGAGTATGGGACTCTAACTCAGCAATACCAATCGAAACTGTAAATTTCAGTACCAGCTCAGGCCGGGCATAGAGATACTGCTGCTGAATCGAATTACGAATACGCTCGGCAATCACCAAAGCATCCTGCAACTGTGTATCGGACAGCAAAATAATAAATTCCTCACCACCAAAGCGTGCCAGTACATCACTATGGCGCATTTCCTTACGCGCTGTATCTGCAATTAACTGTAGTACCCGATCCCCGACATCATGCCCATAACTATCATTGATCTGCTTGAAATGGTCCACATCAAACATCAGCAGACAGGTGCTTGAATATCTTGGCCAGTCATGAATACAGTTTTCTGCCAGATTAACAAAATGCCGGCGGTTATAGAGCTGAGTCAGTTCATCAGTATGGGCGAGATTACGCACCATATGGTAGTTCCATTCATCTAACAAAGTACGGATAAATGCACGACGGGTATGCAGGATATTATTCCAGTTAAAATACAGGCTAAACAGCAACACTGGGCTGAACACGACCATAAAGATAAAAGCTTCCGATAACGTCATTAGCTGCGTCATTGCTATCAGGACCAGCAGGCTGATCAGGATTGAACAATATAGTGCAGCCCTAAATTGAACCTTGATGCAGAGATTGGTAATCAGAATAAAAATGGATGCAGCATACAAGTAATTTTCTACATGTAGGCTGGTAGAAGAGAGCAGGAGCAGGATCCATACTCCAGCACAAAGCGTAGTCCCTATCGGCAGGATCAGATCGAGCAAGCGAATGTTCTGGCTGTATTGAAATAACAGTTCACAGACGATCCAGAAAGCTAAGACCAAAATCACCCGAGTAAACCCAGAAACCATCATCAGGTCGGGGATGATAAAGATATCGGCAAAGAAATATAGCAGGAACACCAACTGTGCCAGTAAGTGGATCTGACGCAGACTATGGTAGTTATGCCGGTACAGATAGTCGTAAAAATGAGGTAGAAATTGCACAGGAATACGGGCGTGCCGATCCACAAGTGCATCTTCTAGCACTTGACGGTTCTTCAGGTCATTCTCGGAAGGTTGCAGTTGTTCCGAAGAATGCCGATTAAGACTCTGCAAGGAAGCCTGCATATTTGCATGCATCCTGCCATCGGCAATCGTCATTTTTCAATCCATTAAAAATTCGCACATATTATGAGCAAATTTTGGGGTCAGGAATCTATGGTCAAACGGATAGATTGCGACGCATGGAGAAGGAAAAAGTAACAAAACATTTTTTCTGCGAAAGGAGAAAGCCAAAACTTAGGTATTATTGAATTAATTATTTGATTTAATTTACAAAAAATTAAATATAAGTCTGTTTCACGTGAAACAATCCGAGATAATTGTTTGTTGCAGTATGTGTAAACCTCACCTTATTAAAATGAAAAATGCTAAAAAAGGTTTGGGTGATCTTTACCTAATTGCGACCTCGAATTTTAAGGATAGATTCAAGATTTGGAGTACCCATGAAAACAAGAAATCAGATCAAGTACAGATCAGACCGTTGAAGTTAAAGATTGTTGCAAATATGACAAGCACAATCCTGAAAGTAGCACTCTTTTTACCGATCTGAATTGCTATGATCTTTTGACCCAGCCGAGTGAGCCAGAACATGTCGAATAATAATGATATCGAACTTTTCAATTCAGATGATTGCACAAAATACGTCAATGAGTTCATTGCAGAATTTCCATTACGCCGTGCTGAAATTGGTCAGGGAACAGTGATCAAGCGTGCGTTACCAAGCCGGCATAAACGGATGATCGGGGCATGGTGTTTTCTGGATCATGCCGGACCTGCTCATTTCCCGCAGGGAGACGGCCTGGATGTAGGACCACATCCACATATTGGTCTGCAGACTTTTACCTGGATGATCGAAGGTACCATGATGCATCGTGACAGTCTGGGCAGTGCGCAGTTGCTACGTCCGCGTCAGGTCAATCTGATGACGGCTGGTTATGGCATTTCCCATTCTGAAGTTGCACCTGAAACAGAAACTAAAATGCATGCCGCACAGCTCTGGATCGCTTTGCCAGATGATATGGTCAATATGGCACCCGCGTTTGATCATTATCCGGAATTGCCTGTGGTTGAGGATCAAGGCATTGAGTTCACGGTACTGGTCGGGGAATATCTTAAGGCAATATCACCAGTGAAGGTACATAGTGAACTGCTCGGGGTGGATCTGTATGCGGCAGACAGTACCCAGGCAGTATTACCGCTTCATCCGAAATTTGAATATGGTTTTCTGGCACTGGAAGGGACGGCCAGTATCAACGCACATGAACTGACTGAAGATAATATGGTGATTCTGGAACCGGGGCTGGATCGGGTACATATCGAGATTCATGCCGGAAGCCGTGTACTGTTGCTGGGGGGCGAACCTTTTGAAAGCCCGATTTTACTATGGTGGAACTTTGTTGGCCGCACGACTGAAGAATTGAAAATGGCACGTGAGCAATGGATTGCAGAGCATGAACGATTTGGCTCGATTCCTGCCTACGAGGGACCACGACTTGAAGCCCCTGCTTTCCCGGGCCATATGCGTCCTTCAAAATAAATGGATCATCAATAAAATAAGGAAGAAGAAATGGCCATGCTTGCAAGTGCTCGTGTACATAGTTTGGAAACACCATGGCAGGGACAAATCAGTCATGGCAATCACCAATATCTGACGGATAAGCCGGAAGCTTTTGGTGGTCAGGATCGTGGTCCCGCACCTTATGATTTTCTGCTGGCAGGCTTGATTTCCTGCACCATGATTAGCTTGCGTATGTATGCCAGCCATAAAGATCTGGAGCTGGGGGAGTTTCAGGTTGAAGCCGATTTCTTTGCCAATTGGGAAGGGCAGGAATGGATTGAACGACGTTTAAGTTTTCAAAATCCGTTAGATGAAACATTGCGGCTAAAAATTCTGGAAATTTGTCAAAAAACGCCAGTGACCAAAACTTTGCTACGGAGTCTGGAAATTCGAACTACATTACTTTGATCTCGCTATATGTAAAGAAGGCTGATTGAAATGTAATATAATTCGTAAAGCATTTCACCGAAACCAGACACTTTTTGTTATGCTGAAGCGGCAATAACACGACAATAACAAAAGAGTCTAACATGCGTATCCTACACCATCTTGAGCAGTCCCGATCGTTCCGTATTTTATGGGCATTGGAAGAATTGGGGCTAGATTATGAAATCAAGTTCCATAAACGGCTGCCTAACTTTTCTGCCCCTTCAGAGTTGAAGATGATCCATCCATTGGGGAAGGCGCCGATCCTGATTGATGGTGATCAGGTGCTGGTAGAATCTGCGGTAATCTTACAATATTTGCAGGAAACTTATGATGTGGGTATGGAGTTTCAGCCGCTCAATTCTACTACCAAACAGCAGTACCGGTACTGGATGCATTATGCCGAAGGCTCACTGATGCCGTTACTGGTTATGCATCTGGTCATTAATTCCGTTGAGAAGCACACACCATTTTTGCTGCGTCCTATGGCGCGACAGATTACCAGTGGAATTAAAAGTAAATTTGTACAGCCGCGTCTTAAAGATCATATTCAATATCTGGAAGACTACCTGAGCGAGCATGAATATTTTGCCGGTCGATTTAGTTTTGCTGATATTCAGATGAGTTTCCCATTAGATGCCATTCAGACCCGTACGGGTAAACGTTATCCGGCGATTGAAGCCTATCTGGAACGCTTATCTCATCGTCCTGCCTATTTCCGGGCCATGTCCAAAGAAGAAGTATTGAGTTAACAAGCCATTAAAAATAAAGGTGCCAAAAGGCACCTTTTTATTGGGATAAGGTTTCAATCAGTCCGGGAAGCTCAAGCGTTCCTTCGGGAAAATCACTTTAAAAGTAGAGCCCTGATTTTCACGAGAATCAATTTTTAGCTGTGCCTGATGCTGCATCAGTACATGTTTTACAATCGCAAGTCCAAGACCTGTACCGCCAGTACGTCGGCTACGGTCAGAATCGACGCGATAGAACCGTTCAGTCAGACGCGGTACGTGTTTCGGGTCAATCCCGATCCCGGTATCTTCTACCACAAAGTAAGCCGATTCACTATCATCATGCCAGCCCATGGTGACCGTACCGCCTTTTGGCGTGTATTTAATCGCATTGGTGATCAGGTTGCTGAAAGCACTGGCAATTTCCATATCGGAACCAATCAGATCACAATGACTGTCAATATCCAGGTTCAGCGTATGACCATAATCCACGTTATAGGCCTGAGCATCATCAAATAGCTGGTTCATCAGATTGGGCATGTCGATAATCTGATTCTTGGCAATATTTTCGTCATTTTCCAGACGAGACAATAGTAACAAGTCATTGACCAAGGCATTCATACGCCGGGTCTGGGATTGCATCTGGTCAAAGGCGCGTTTCCAGCGTGGACTGATATCTTCCTGATCGGTAAAGGTTTCGATATAGCCGCTGAGCACCGTTAAAGGCGTACGTAACTCATGCGAGATGTTATCGACAAAGTCTTTGCGCATCTGCTCCAGATTATGCATCCGGGTCACATCATAAGCGACCAAGAGACGGCTTTCACCCCCAAAGCGGGTCATCTTGATCTGTACATAATGGTCTTCAAAGATCGAAGATTGCATCTTGAGACCGTCAGGTGCATCATCAATATGATGATAATAATCAACGAAATTTGGCTGAGAGAGTAAACTCAGAATATTACGGCTTTTATCTTCAGCACTGATGCCGAGCAGACGTTCAGCTGCGGGATTCCACCATTCAATCTGCTGATTTTCATCGATCAGTACCACGGCTTCCTGTAGCGCGCCTAGAGAAGACTGGGCACGATCAATCAGCTCGACCATTTCTGCCTGTACAATGCGTTCCTGACGCTGGGCCTGATAGACATTAAAGAGCAGGGCACCCCAGATGCCATTGATCTTGGGTGGTACGTCATAAGGACGATTGGAAATCCAGTCATTGACCAAATATAGGGAACGGATTTGTGTGACAAAGAATGCTACAAAAGCCAGTACGATACAGACCCAGAAATACCCGATCCCGAAACCAATCAGGCTGCCGATCAACAGGAAGAAGGCCAGAAGGCGTAAATCCTGCTTGGCAAAGTCCCATAAGCTATTGGAGCTTGGCAGTTTATGCCCACGGGCCATTTCAGGAACAGGGTAGGGTTTATACATAAAGCAGGATTTACCTAAGTCAAATTAGCCGAGTGCGACATCAATACGGGTCGAAAAGCGATAGCCGGTTCCGCGTACAGTCTGTACAAAACGGTCGGCGCCATATGGCTCCAGCACTTTGCGCAGGCGTCGGATATGCACGTCAATGGTTCGGTCTTCAATATACACATTGCCACCCCACACCTGATCCAGGAGCTGGGCACGGGTATAGGCACGTTCTGGATGGGTCATGAAGAAGGCCAGCAGGCGGTATTCAGTCGGCCCCATATCCAGAATAGTATCATTAAAGCTGACACGCTGGCTTGCAGGATCGAGTAACAGGCCATTGGCTTCAATACTTTTTTCACCATTCAGGCTATTGGTACGGCGCAGTACGGCTTTGATACGGGATACCAGTTCACGGGTAGAAAATGGCTTGGTCATGTAGTCATCTGCACCGGCATCCAGACCTTGAACCTTATGATCTTCTTCGCCTCGTGCAGTGAGCATAATGACTGGAATTTCTAACAGGGTTTCATCGCGTTTCAGGCGACGGCATAAGTCTACACCGTTCACTCCACCGGGCATCATCCAGTCCAGCAGGATCAAGGCTGGACGCTGATCCACAATCATTTGATGGGCCTGTTTGGCATCTTCTGCTTCTAAACAATTGAAGCCAGCCATATCCAGTGCCGTATGGATCATTTCCCGAATTGGAAGCTCATCATCGACGATTAAAATGTAGTCATCTTTCACAGCGCATTTCCTATAAGTCAACGGTGGACCGTTTTATATTTATGACGAGCCTATTACAAAGATTAATTATGACAGTATCATTGCAGAAAGGGATATTTGCCCTGCTTTCGCAAAGATTTGTGACAATTTAAGTTACTTGATAGAGGAAAAATATCTGTAATAACAATTGATTGAAAAATAGAAAATAAATTAAGAAATAATTGCGCTAAATATTATTTCTTATCTGAAAAAGATTCAAAAAGTGCCAAAAATACAATACTGCATGAGGACAGAACCTCCTCCATGGACTGTTTAAAACCGCTCATGACCCAGCGAATGGCAATCTGGGTGACATAACCATTTAAGCCCGTGGATACCAGAGAAATTTCCTGTTCAGAACGGCTCAGGTTCGGCATCATCAGCATGACAAAGGCCTGAATCATGCGGTCAAAACGGCCCATGGTTTCGTGAATGGTAGCCTGATTATGCAGTTCCTGTACCAGCATGGCATCGATATAAATAATCCGGGCCATACGTGGATTATCACGCAATGTAGTGAGCAGGGCAGTCAGACCAGCTTCGATCATCTTTTTAGGATCAGAGGAAGCCTGCATCATGGCTTGCATGACATTTTGCTGCAATTCATCGATCAGTTTTAGAAAAATAGTTTGAAACAGATGCTCACTTTTCTTAAATGATTCATAGAAATAGCGTTCGGTCAGTTTGGCTTCAGTACAGATATCTTTGACGGTTACAGAAAAAAAGCCATGCGTGCCATACGCTTGAATACCCGCTTCAATCAGCTTTTCCCGGCGTGCCTGCTGGCGTTCAGCCATAGACAGTCCCTTAAACTGACGTTCCTTTGTCATCGTTTTTTGTTGTTTTTCCACAGGAATTGCCGAATTGGTCATAGAATGATTAAGCTCATAAGCACCGAAATTTTGAATATCTTACCAATAAATTGCATTTAGACCTATGTTGTTGATCACCAACCTAGATTGTCCTGAACAGATAAGTCATCATGATTGACAATGAGTATTGTCAAAACTATATTGAAGAGAATTGCTGCATGAAGCACGACAGAACAAGAAATGCTGTCTGGGCAGGCAGTTTCATCAATAAGGGAAACTTATGAAAAATTTTAATAATAAAGTTGCAGCGATTACCGGTGCAGGTTCGGGCATTGGTCAGCAGTTAGCTGTACTTTTGGCGAAACAGGGCTGTCATCTGGCATTAAGTGATGTGAATGAACAAGGTTTACTTAAAACACTTGAGCTGATTAAAGACACTGGCGTGCGTGCCACCCTCGACAAGGTCAACGTTGCCGATTTGGAAGAAGTCCGTGCATGGGCGGAAAAAGTCGAGCAGGATCATGGCAGTATCAACATGATCTTCAATAATGCTGGGGTCGCTTTGGGGTCAACAGTGGAAGGCGCATCTTATGACGAACTCGAGTGGATCGTGGGGATCAACTTCTGGGGCGTGGTGTATGGCACTAAAGAATTCTTGCCACGCATTAAAAAGACCGGCGATGGTCATGTGGTGAATATTTCGAGTTTATTTGGACTGACTGCGCAGCCAACCCAGTCTGCCTACAATGCCACCAAGTTTGCAGTGCGTGGTTTTACTGAGTCTTTACGTCAAGAACTGGATATTGAAAATTGTGGTGTAAGCGCACTCTGCGTGCATCCGGGGGGAATTCGTACCAATATTGCCAATGCCGCAAAAATGAATGACAGCCTCAGGGCTTTAGGGATGAGCCCTGAAAAGTCTGCGCGTAGCTTCAATAAATTATTGCGTTGTCCGCCTGAAGAAGCAGCGCGTCAGATTTTGGAGGCCGTTCAAAAAGACAAACGCCGTTTATTGATTGGTAACGATGCCAAAGCGATCGATTTAATCCAACGTATTTTACCAACGGGGTATCAGAAGGTCACAGCTTTTGCCACTAAGTTAGGTAAATCTAAGAAATCAGCTTAAATTATTAAAAGTTATTAAATTAAAGTCCGCTTCTGCGGACTTTTTATATTTAAATTTAAGAAATGAAAGACTAGCAATAATTTTTCTTTCTCTCCTCCACAGAAAATAAAATAGTAATTCAAACTAATCTTTTTTATAAAGGCTGATCTAAGAGGCTATAGCCGTATTGGGTTGAGTCACTAGATACTGGTTTACTGGACGTTTCAGACCCAGATTTTCACGCATAGTGCTGCCTTCATATTCAGTCAGGAACAGGCCACGGCGTTGCAGCTCCGGTATAATGAAATTGACGAAGTCATCCAGGCCGGCAGGCGTTGTTGGTGGTAACACATTGAAGCGGTCTGCAGCTTCATTTTCGAACCATTCCTGTAACTGATCGACCACCTGTTCAGGTGTACCAATCAATGTCCAGTGACCACAGGCAGAAGCAATATATTCGTATAACTGACGAATACTAAAGTGATGCTTCGCTGTAATCTCAAGCATCATTTGCTGACGACTGGACTTGATCTTAATATCTTCTATGGGGAAGGGGGCATCCAGATCATAGTGTGAAAGATCAATATCGCCGGCTAAACCTGAAAGTAAGCCAGGCCGACATCCGGGTGGATCAGACTATTGAGTAAAGCATATTTTTCTTTGGAATCTGGATGTGTACTAAAACCAAAGTTACGCGCAGTTTCAGCAGAGATAGTCGTCACCACATTCCATGCAGCACGACCCCTACTAATATGGTCTAAAGAGGCATATTTACGTGCTAATAGATAGGGTTCTTCATAGGTGGTCGATGCAGTGGCAATAAAGCCAATATTTTTGGTGACTGCTGAAATAGCCGCAAATAAGGTCAAGGGTTCAAACCCAACAACTTTGTCACTATAACCTACATTTTTATTATGCTTAGAAGCGCCATGACTCCAATTAACAGCCAAACCATCGGCAAGAAAATAAGCATCAAACAGGCCACGTTCAGCAGTCTTTGCTAGTTCAATTGCATAATCAAGGCTTAAATGATCTTGGGGCCGGGACGCTGGATGCCGCCAACCAGCTGCATGTCGCGACGTCGTTGGAATGAAGGCACCCAGTTTAATTTGTCGTTGAGACATGCTGAAATCCTGTTGTTATCCTGTATTTCACCAGGTTTATAACAAGGAATAATCGAGTTTAAAAATACGATAAAATTAAATCCTTATAATGAATATGGAATAGGCATAAGGACGAGATGTATTTACTTTAAAAATAGATAAGTTTTAAATTTATACATACTTAAGCTACTGTTAAATTAGCGCTTCAATGGTTTTCTTTTTCCAGACAAACTGGTAATACAAGCCTTGCATGATGCACAGGCAGACAAAAGCCAAGGCATAGCCATACCAGATGCCTTGCAGCCCCCACCAATGGCTGAATAGATAAGCTGCCGGAACTTCAATTGCGATGATGGCGATAATATTGATAATCATCGGTACGGTCACTGTACCGCTGGCTCGCATAATCGAAGCAAAAATCGCACTGGCGCCAAAGAACAGAATTGACCAAAGCACGATAAATAGCAGCTGTTGACCCAACACCACCACTTGCGAATCAGTAATAAACAGAGCCATCAGATATTTCGAGAACAGATAGGCCAACACCACCAGACTACCGGTAAACAGGATATTCATACTCAGGGCGGTGCGCGTCACTTTATTGAGTAAGTCATTTTTACCAGCACCAATCGCTTGGGCACCAAAAACGGAAGCAGCAATCGCGATGGAAAGTGCTGGGAACTGGATATAATTCAGTACCTGATTTACTGCACCATAAGCTGCTGTAGCTTCCGCACCATAACGGTTGACCAGACCGACAATCACCAAACCTGCAGCTGAAGTAGTAATCATCTGAACACCGGTAGGAATGCCCAAGCGCAGAATAATTTTGCTTAAGCCAGGATGATGACGGATATGCTTCAGTAAAGCCCAATCTAGTTTAAGTGGATGTTGTTTATAATTTAAATATAGGGCTAAAAATAACAGGACTGCTATGTTACCAAGAATAGTTGCAATAGCAGGCGAGATAATCCCCATTTTCGGGAAACCGAAATAACCGGCAATCAGAACAGGTGTCACCACCAGACCGACTCCAATCGTCAGGGCAGAGGCAAATAATGCCGTAGTGCTGTCACCCACCCCACGCAGAATTGAAGTATAAATAATATAAATAAAAATCAGCGGGCTACCAGCAAGCATCCATTGCACATAAGGTAGAGACAGATGCATCACATCGGGATCGGTTCCAAGCAGCAGCAGGATCTTCTCTGCAAAAATCACCCCAAAAAATGCAATCAGGCTACCGCCAATTAGGGTCATAAACAGGGTAGAACCAATAACACAGCGGACTTTTTCCAGATTTTTTGCTCCCCAAGCCTGTCCTACTAAAACGGTTGAACCTGCGGACAAGCCAATTACAAAAGCCATCAAGCAGAACAGAATTGGAAAAAAAACCGCAACTGCAGCAATGGCATGTACGCCCAGCATTTGCCCCACAAAAATCGTATTAATCGTACCGGACAAACTTTGCAGGATATTGGTCACAACCAGCGGCAACAGGAAAATAAAAAATGTTTTCCATAGATTTTGCTGCTGAACCAATGCTTGCTGTGCCATAAGACATCCTGTTCTTGATTATTAGAAAGGGAGAAAAAATAATTATCGGAAATTTGCAGAAAAATAGCCTTAGCTTTTAGGTAACTAAGGCTGAAGCTATGTAAGTCTTTAAATATTTAAATCAAACTTTGGAAAGAATTTCGCCCGCTTGCAGCAAGGTTTGTTCTTTTTTGGCAAAACAGAAACGCAGCAAACGTAAATCTTTTGGTGGCTGTTTATAAAATACTGATACCGGGATCGCCACGATCCCATGTTGATGGGCCAGATACTGACACATAGCAACATCCTCTAAATCTGGTCGAATTTCGCTGTAATCCAGATTCTGGAAGTAAGTCCCCTGTGATGGTCTCCACTGAAAACGTGAATTCTGAATGGATGAATTAAACAAATCCCGTTTGGCCTGATAGAAGGCTGACAGCTGGAGAATATGCTCAGGATGCTGTTGTAAATATTCGGCCAGTGCCACTTGTACAGGTGTTACACCACAAAAGCTGGCAAATTGGTATACCTGACGGAACAATTTCATTAAGGCGGGGGTAGCTACACAGAAGCCGGTTTTCCAGCCGGTGACATGGAAGGTCTTGCCAAAAGAGCCAATGACAAAACTGCGTTCACGCAGTTCTGGGAAGGAAAGTGCTGAATAATGTTTTACATCATCAAAGACCAGATGTTCATAAACTTCATCAGAGAGCACCACAATATTGCGGTCACGGATCAGTTCAATCAGCTGTTGCCAATCCGCTTTAGACCAGACACTTCCAGTAGGATTATGCGGGGTATTTACAATAATCATGCGGGTGCGATCATTAATCGCATCCTTAACCTGGCTCCAGTCCACTGAAAAATCCGGATGCCCGAGTGCGATATGAATCGGTTTAGCCCCTAAAACCTGTACCGTCGGCGCATAACTGTCATAACTCGGGTCAAAAATAATGACTTCTTCATCTGCACGCACTACAGCCTGAATTGCGCAGAAGATTGCAATCGTTGCGCCAGGTGTAATGGTAATTTCCTGAGCGGGATCTAGTGATAATTGATCACGCTGTAAATATAAATCAGCGACCAAAGAGCGTAATAACGGTAAACCATCTCCAGGTGCATACTGGTTAAAACCGGATGTGCTTGCTCGTCCTAAAGCTTCAATCAAATCGGGTGGTGCAGGGAAATCGGGAAAACCCTGTGAAAGATTCAGTGCCCCGAGTTGCTGAGCAAGGGCAGACATGGTACTGAAAATCGTCACGCCCAAGTCGGGCAGTTTGGACTGGAGATCAAGCATGTCACAACGCTCTTTTGATTGATATAAGCATAAAGTGTAGCAGTAACGATTCTGCTCTGTGAGCACAAATAACAGAAATCATTAGTCATTTTGTCAATAAAACATTAAAAGATTAAAACCTCAATGAAAGAGCTGATGAGTAATAAATTAATGGTTAAATCATGTGAAATAAGAAGCATGATGGACGTATAGGGGGCAATTTTCATAAAATCAGCTGCATAATACTCCTTAAAAATAACTATAAGATGCTAAACAATATTCATACCATCCTTGAGACTCTTGGGCTTAATCTGCAAAAACGAGCCCTACATATCCAGTTTTCTAATCAGGTTTTAAATACACAGGTTTTTATTCAGCGCATTGAAGGTCATCATCAGATTAATGAGGGTTTACAGGCAGAACTGATCTGCCTTTCAACCAATGCAAATCTCGCTTTAAAACAATTTATTGGCTGTCAGGTTGCAGTTGATCAGGTGACTGACTGTGGAGAATTATTTCGAACGACAGGTCTGATTACAGCGGCAAGCCAGGGACAAAGCGACGGAGCTTTGACGCTGTATAAACTGACCCTGCAAGATGCAACTTCCTTATGGCATAAACGCCGCAATAGCCGAGTGTTTATGAATAAAAGCGTTCGGGATATTAGTGAAATTTTATTTAAAGAATGGCAGGCTCGCAGCTCCTTATTTGCAGCACGATTGAGCCTGGATGTTTCTGCCTTGTCACGGGACTACGATGTTCGACCTTTTGTGATGCAGTCCAATGAAACGGATTATGAGTTTCTGACCCGCTTATGGCGTAGTGAAGGCGTTAACTGGCTGATCGATGAAAAGGAAATCATGGTCCCCGTTTCAGCTCAGACCATTCAGCCACAAATTCTACGTTTGATTGATGACCAGCCGCATTTTCAGGCTTTAAAGCGCCGTAGTATCCGTTTTCATCGTAGCCATGCCACCGAACCTTTTGACACGATTACTGGTCTATTGGCAGAGCGTTCTTTAAATCCAACCTTAGTACAAACCCAGCGCTGGCACGCGGATCAGCTGGCTCAGAATGAAAGTCAGCTACTGCTCAGTAGCCATCAGCATAGCGAAGTACAGGATAATCAAAGCCTGAATCTTGAAGATGTCTGGACCATTAGCCCGGCCTGGATCAGCGACCTGAATGGAGAAGATCAAATGACTTCAGCCAGTTCTGCTCAACTGGATCAACTCAGCCAGCAGCTAAACCAGTCCCATGCCTTGCAGTCTAAATATTTTAAGGCCAGTAGTAGTGTGCGTGATGTACAAGTTGGGTACTGGTTTGAATTACATGATCATCCTGAAATAGATCAACATCCAGCCAATGAACGTGAATTTTTAATTTTGGGCAAACACTTCTATAACCAGAATAATTTACCTAAAGATATTTTGCTGCAGCTGGATCACTTAATACAGTCCAGTCACTGGAAAGTATTAGATGATGAAAGACAGAGTAATGAATTGTATTTGGTTCGTCGTCATATTCCTGTCGTACCTGAATATCATCCATTACAGCATCGGCCTATGGCCCATCCACAACGAGCGAAAGTAGTTGGACCTGAGGGTGAAACTATTTACGTGGATGAATGGGGGCGGGTCAAGGTTCGTTTCCTGTTTACCCGCAGTGATGACCATCAACATGATGGTGGCGCTGGTGCCAATGATAATGATAGCGACTCGGCTTGGGTAGATGTGTTGGCACCGTGGGCAGGTGAAGGCTATGGAGCAAGATTCCATCCACGTATCGGGGAAATCGTCGTCATTGATTTCTTTGAGGGAGATGTCGACCGGCCATTTGTGGTGGGTCGTATTCATGAAGCTGAACGGCATCAGACGATGTTTGATGTCAAAGGCAAACTGCCATTAACCAAAAAACTGAGCGGTATCCGCTCTCAGGAGGTAAATGGGGAAGGTTTTAACCAGCTTCGGTTTGATGATACGACCGGACAGATTAGTGTACAGCTACAAAGTAGTCATGGGGCTAGCCAACTAAATTTAGGAAATCTAAGCCACCCTAAAGAAGATGAAGTGAGTGATGGGCGTGGTGAAGGATTTGAGCTTAGGACGGATCAGTGGGGAGCAGTGAGGGCGGGGGCTGGCCTGCTGCTTTCAACGCATAAACAGGAAAATGCTAATGCCAACCACTTAAATAGTAGCCCGGCTAAAAGCCAGCTTGAATCAAGTTTAAATAATAGTAAGGCCTTAAGTGACGTTGCTAAAAACCAGCAAACTGATCCTTTAGAGGCACTTGATCATCTGACAAATTTTCTGAACCAAATTGAACAGCAGGATCAAAGTACGGCTGAAACCTTTAAACAGGCGCTAATGGTACTTTGTGCACCCAATTCGATTGCACTTTCAACGAATGAAGATTTGCATTTATCAGCCGATAAACAGATTAACCACAGTGCCGCGGATAGCATCAATTTTTCAACCCAGAAATCTTTAATTGCCCATGCTCAGGACAGGATTAGCCTATTTGCAGCGCAAAAAGGATTCAGAGCCATTGCGGCAAAAGGCAAAATTGAGCTTCAAGCACAAGATGATGCAATTGAAGCTATTGCTCGCAAACAAATCAAAATTATTTCGACTGAAGATCAGATTGAAATTATAAGTCCTAAAGAAATTGTACTGACTGCGGGCGGATCTCAGTTAAAGATTAATGGACAGGGAGTATTTAGTACTACAAGTGGGAAGTTTGAGTGTAGAGCAGGGCAGCATATATTTAAAGAAGGAGCCAAAACTATTTATGAGATTCCTGAATTGCCTAAATCTGGACCATACGCTGTAGATTTTTTATTTAATAGTTTAGGTGGTAGTGGAATTGAAGGTGCTGAAGTAACTATGTTCATACCTGAAAATAAGGAAATTTTATGGGAAGGTAAAACTGATTCTAATGGTAAAACGCAATTATCTATTTCTCAAGAATGGGTTGCTTATGAAGCATTAGTAGGGTTTAAGCAATGGTCAAATATCTTTGAAGATTTAGATACTAAAGATTTAGAAGATGAATTTGATGTGGGTGAGCATGGAATTCAGATTGAAGACATTCAATAATTATAAAGGTGTTCTCTGTGAATTATTATATTGTAAAAAAGGAGATACATTGTGGGGTATCTCAAAAAAATTTAATATTACAGTACAAAAATTAGCTAAAATTAATAAGTTGAATAGTTCTTCTATTCATAAAATACAAGTAGGTCAAAAAATATATATTGATGAGATCAATGAGATTGAAGCTGAATTGATTTTAAAAATTATATTATTAGATTTATCTTTTAAACCTATTTCAAAAGGAATTGTAAAACTAGAATATGATGGTAAATCAAAAGAAATAAATTTTAAAGATGGTGTAATTAATGATATTGAAATCTTAGATCATTCAAAAGGTTTAAAAGTTTATTACAAAAATATAAAAAGTAATTTTGATTTAATAGCTAATCATAAAACTTTACCAATAGGGAAAAAAGTTTTAAGGCTGACTTCAAGGCAAATGAAAGTCTCCGGCAATCACTATCCTCAATCGGGTATAGTTCAACAGACAATAAAGGAAATCAAAAAATCCTTAAAAAATTTAGCAGATCCTATCGTAAAAGGGATAAATGAAAAAATAGATACTAGTCAACCATCTATAATTTTACCTGAGCCAGTAAATAGTCAAAAAAGGACTGATTCAGGTAATAGTACCCATATAATTGCAAGCCAATTTACAGAAGAGAACTTCATACTCAATACAGTAAATAATAAATATAGAAAATTTGTTATAGATGCTTCGAAACGTCATGGATTTACTCCACATAGTTTAGCAGCTTTAATTCACGCTGAAGCTGCAAAAAAAGTAATGGGGAATGGGATTCCAAAAGTTTTAATACCACTACAAATGCCGCAGGATTAACACAATTTCTTAAAGGTACTTGGCTTGAACTTTGTAAAAACCAAGAATCTTTAATAGGGCAATATGCTTCAAAAAATAAATATCTTACTGAGGAGCAACTTTTAAATCTTAGATTCAACTCTGAGTTTTCGATTGATGCAGCAGCTGCTTATGCAGTTATAAATTTTAAATGGTCAAAACTACCTTATCAAAAATTAACAGAGCCGAGCTCAATAGCTAAATTTGCTTATCTATTACATCATGAAGGAGCTGGAGGTGCGAGGTCATTCATAAACAATAGTTTTTCCCCAGAAAGAGCAAAAATGTTATTGCTTGCACAATTTGGAAATAAGGGTAAACAAAATGCTTTAGATTATTTGAAAAGATATAACAACGATGCAAAAGTTGCTTATGGAATATGGCTAAGAGCATACATCGATGCACATATTAATATTTATGATTATGTATTGGATAAATCTAAAACTTCTGGAATAAATTTATCTTTAGATGAAACAATTAAAATTTTATTGGGGCAAACTTCTTCACCAACACCAACACCAACACCAACACCAACACCAACACCAACACCAACACCAACACCAACACCAACACCAAGTATCGAAATACAAGAAAATAAAATTGTTGGAGGCAGTGGAATGTGGGTAGATCCTTTAGCAATAAACCAGTTAAGAGTTGCTGGTCTAGCTAATGTAAAAAGTGCTACTTTCGGGAAAGTTAGAAATGGAGGTACTAGAAACCATCAAGGTATAGATTTAGCTGCTGATTCCGGTACAAATATTTTTGCGGTATGTAGTGGAGTTATTGCTATTGCAACAGATAGTGGAAAGGCATATGGGAAAATTATAGTATTAGAAGTAAACATTGATGACTTGCCTGAAAAGCAAAAAACTTATGCATCAAGAAATATTACAAACAGCCGTTCAATTTATTTTTTTATGCACATCTATCTACCATAGATGTTGAAAAAGGAGATGTTGTTGATGCTAAGACAATTTTAGGTAAAACGGGTTCTACTGGAAATGCTAGGGGAATGACTACTATATCAAAAGGGGGACATTTGCATTTCGAGGCAAGGAGTTCAGCATTGCTCGGTACAGGCTTGCAAGGAAGATTTGACCCTATTCCTTTTTTTATAACCAAATTGATTTAGGCACTTAAAATATGAAAATACTTAAATCTATAGTAATAATTAGCAGTAGCTTCTTTTCACTATCATGTCACGCAAAAAGTGTAGATTGGAATGATTACCAGCAAAGTGCTACCCAAATTAAAGAACCAGTTTTATTTCTGGATCAATTTGGTAGATTCTCTCAATTAAATAAAAATTTAAAATTAAGTTTAGTTGATTATGGGGATAAAAACAAAAAATATTCTGGTGGAGATTACATTCTTAAGAGTTATGGCGTCGAAGTTTTAAATAATCAAAAAAATTATATTTTATATCAAGGTACTGTGCCTTTAAAATCAACTGTAGATTTAAAAATACTTTATCAAGATAAAAAAATAGTTGCCTTTCGGATAAGGGAATTTAGTGAATTAGATTATGTGAAAAGACCTTATAAAAAATTTATATCTAACTTTTTTATATATAATAAGTTGTCAAATTTAGTTATTGAAGCTCCAGTAGTAAATTCTTCATCTACTAATTTAGAAAGTGATTATGGGAGTATATTGGCTGGTGATAATTTTTCTTATATTAAAGAAGAGAAAAAATATTTATATAATGCAAATATTAGAGAAAGTAACAGGAAAATTAATGACTATAAATTGATTTTAGATTCAGATTTAAAGTGCTTAACATTTACTCTAGGGTGTGAAAATATTAATTATAGAAATTTTCTTGAAAAATAATTTTTTAGATTGCTACATTATAGTGAATGTAGCATTCATCGACCTTATATTTTACCCTTCCAAAACCTCTTCCAGCAACTCTTCACTCGGCGCAAAGTAATACGCACCATCCATGGGAGTTACGAAGTGGAGCAAACGGTCATGGATTCCATCGCCAGACGTACCGAACATACGCTCTAACATGGCATCAATAATGTTTAAATCTTTGGTGTAGGCAATGAAGAACAGGCCTTGGTCACCACGACCATCACCATAAGGCAGGGAATGACGTAAAATCTCCATTTCTTCACCTTCCTCGTCTTCAACTACTGTACGAGCAACGTGTGCATTGGCAGGTTTTACATCATCATCGAGCTCAATTGATTCAAGCTTGGTACGACCCATCACTTGCTCTTGAGCATCAACTTTTAGCTTTTTCCATTTTTCCAGATTATGCGCATAACGCTGTGCAAAAATAAATGAACCATCCTGGAAAATACCGGCATCTTCACCGACTAAAGCGACTTCAGCGCGATCATCCGGGAATTGCGGGTTTTCAGTACCATCGATGAAGCCAGTAATATCACGTCCATCAAAATAGCGGAAGCAGACACGTTCATCCAGCACTTCAACTTGATCGCGAATTCCTTCAAAGAAAGCCTGACTTAAAGCAAAGCAGATATCAGCACGTGCGCTAGCAATATGAATCAGTACATCTGCAGGAACAACAGGCATATCAAACGAACCTTGAATCGGCTCGAGTTGTTTAAAGCCTACAGGAGCTTGGTGATAAAGTTTCGCCCACAATTCAGGACCAAAAGCCACGCCTGTTTTAATTTGCGCATTAGGATGTTGAGTAATCAGACGATCACGTGTCGTAAATAATTGCTCTAATTGCTCTTTAAAATCTTCAATGCTGAGATCTTTAAGACGTAAAACAATAAAACGAGCATGATCTGAAGGTAATGGCAAAATTACAGATTGGGCTGTCATTCATGGCTCCTGTAATAAAAATTCCTGTATTTAATCGAACTATTGTGCCTGAAGCCATACAGGGTGAATAGTATTCAGATTAAATTTTAGCGAGATTTTGATCTGAATATATTTGAAAAGTCATATAATACGCTTCAAGTTTTCTATCGAGCAGATTCATGTCCTATCAAGTTTGGTTTGCCTACATGCTGGCCTGTTGGGTGATTAGCATTTCCCCGGGTGCGGGCGCCATTGCTTCGATGTCGAGTGGCCTGAATTACGGTTTTCGACATGGCTACTGGAATGCTTTAGGCTTGCAGCTGGCTTTACTGGTTCAAATCGCCATTGTCGCTGCCGGGGCAGGGGTACTGTTTGCGACATCACCTTGGGCATTTCTGCTGGTGAAATGGTTCGGTGTGGGCTATCTGCTCTATCTAGCATATTTACAGTGGACTGCGCCGATGCAGTCGATTGAGATTCAACATGAATTAACCCGTAAGTCAGCGGGGAAATTGGTGCTGTATGGTTTTCTTGTGAATATGAGTAATCCAAAGGCAATTGTGTTCCTGCTTGCGGTGTTGCCACAGTTTCTGGATCTGTCCAAACCTCAGTGG
The DNA here is from genome assembly GCF_000264725.1 of Acinetobacter sp. HA. NCBI lineage: Bacteria > Pseudomonadati > Pseudomonadota > Gammaproteobacteria > Moraxellales > Moraxellaceae > Acinetobacter > Acinetobacter sp. HA. Next base: position 122,623 of record NZ_AJXD01000096.1, read on the forward strand.
ATTCAGTACGTGATTATGGCAGCAACCATGGTCACCATTGATCTGATTGTGATGGCGGGTTATACCGGATTGGCAGCGAAAGTTTTAAGATTATTGACATCAGCAAAGCAACAAAAAATATTAAATCGCAGCTTTGCCGTGCTGTTTGCCTGCGCTGCAACCTTGCTCAGTTTGGTGCATCAGGCTTAAACATAAAGGTGCATTACACAAAAATAAAAACAATGTGATGTCGCTAGCTTTTGAATACAAAACATAAAAATAATAAAAAAGGTATTCCTATGTCTGGTCAATTCGACTGCGTGTCTATTATTAAAAAACCAACCATCCACGAATATGGCTGTTGTATCAGTCATTGCATTCAGTTGCCGGATGGTACTCAAAAAACTTTAGGTGTGTTCCTGCCGACAGAACAGCCGATTGTGTTTGAAACTGCTGTAGCAGAACGTCTGGAAATTATTTCCGGTGAATGTCTGGTGCAGATCGGTGAGGATGCGCATTATCAGCGTTATGTACCAGGGCAATCTTTCTATGTACCTAAACATAGTCGGTTTAAACTGTTATGCCGGGAAGTTGTGGATTATGTTTGCCATTTTGAATAGGGGGTGAGCTTACTCAGGTCGAACTTTTAGCTGTTTCAAAAAATCTTGTTCGGTCATCACAATGATGCCGTGTTGTTGCAACAGGGCAGCAGTGACGCCTTGGCCTTGAATTTTTGTTCCAGTAAATGATCCATCATAAATCAGGTCACTGCCACAAGATGGGCTATTGGCTTTGAGGATGGCATGTGTCACTTGAAATCTTCGGACAAGATCTAAAGCAGCATAGGCGCCTTGAATGAAAGTCTCTGAAATATCTATACCATTTATATCGACAACATGCGCGTGGCGTAGCAGTACATCGTGACCATTCCCAGATTGAATCTCGGCAGGCGGGCGGGGGATGGCTAAGCCGCCACTGACTTCAGGGCAAAGACTGACATATTGGTCAGGTAGCAGATGTTGCAACAGTTCCTTGAGCAGACAATCCTGTCCATCGTAACGGACTTTATGACCGAGCAAACAGGCACTAATCAAATAGCGTTTGCTCTGCATGACTTAACTCAGTTTCTTAAATTTCTGTATACAGAAGATCAGGGCAAACAGTACTGACATGGTCAGAACAATGGTTAGACCTGTCGAAGTGTTGAGGCCTGCACTTGACCAGAGACCAACCGTAACCCCAATCTGAGCAATCACGAAGGCCCAGATCACCATTTGTCTTGGTGAGTTCGCCAGCAAGCGAGCCGTTAGTGCCGGAATAACCAGTAAGGCTCCCATTAGAAGTGAACCTACTGCTCGAAGTGCCAATACGGTGAATAGGGCCAGTAACAACATAAAGATCAGACGCTGCAGTTTTGCATTCACGCCTTCACTGATCGCCATATCAGGATCAATCGCAATTTGGATTTGCGCCTGCCAACTTTTATACAGAACGGCCAATGCCAAGATAATCACGACAGCAAAAGTAGGAAGATCTGTCCATGAAATAGTGAGTAGATCACCAAATAAATAGCTAAGCAGTTCCGGTCTTAAACTCGGTAAATGCTGAATGAATAATAAACCTGAGCAGAGCAGGGTTGCTGAACAGAGTGCCAACAATGCATCATTCGGCAAACGCGGGTCATACAGTACCCAAAGTACAGCGACCAATAAGACTGCAATAAAGCTGACCCCCATCCAGAGTGGCAGGCTCATCGCACCAGCAATTGCAACACCGAGCAAAGTACCATGTGCCATCGTATCTGCAAAGAAAGACATACGGCGCCACAGCATCAGACAACCGAGTGGTGCGGTCAGGAACACCAAGAGTGTTCCCATAATCCATGCAGGTAATAGGAGAGATAACCAATCCATCATGGCTTAAGCTTCCGGCTCGGGGTGAATGTGAGGGCGTGAATCGTGCTGGCATGGTGTCGCGGAGTCACCATGCGCACAATGGTCATGATGATGCTGGTAGAACACCCGATTGGTACCAAAAATGGCTTGATATTCTGGATGTTGCTGTACGCTTTCTGGCAGGCCGCTACAACAGATATGTTTGTTCAAGCAGACCACACGATGTGTACCTTGCATCACCCACTGCAGGTCATGTGAGACCATTAAAATGGCACAGCCATATTTTTCTGGCAGGCTACGCACATATTCATACAGTTCGGCTTCGGACTGAATATCCAGTCCCTGCATTGGCTCATCCAGTACTAGAATATCCGGCTGACGTAATAAGGCGCGTGCTAGCAGGACACGTTGACGTTCACCGCCGGAAAGCTGTTGTACTTTAGAATTTTCCAGTTTGGCAATACCGGTATCACGGATAATTTCAGCTTTAATAGCTGAAGGGCATTTTTCTAACGCCAGCAGATCTTTGACCCGTAGCGGTAAACTATGTGAAGGATTGAATTTTTGTGGCACATAAGAGAATTTCAGCTTGCGCGCCGTTTTGATTTCACCGGATTTCGGTTTGACGATCCCAAGCATGACCTTTATTAAAGTCGACTTACCGGCACCGTTTGGACCAATCAGCGTAACAATCTCTTTCTCCTGCAAAGAGAAATCAATCGCCTTTAAAATGTCACGATCATCAATATTGACCCAGATCTTGGAAAGCTGGATCAAGGGTGATGCATTCAAGCTTTGTTGCGACACTGCTGACAGATTCCTGAAATTTCGATAATGCTGTGGTGTGCACTAAAATCGTCTGAAGCCGCCAAGGCATCCAGTTGTTCTAATAAACCTTGTGCAGATGCTTCTTTGACTGCTTTACATTCAGTACAAATCAAGAATGCCGCCTGATGGCCTTCACGCGGATGGCAGCAGGGAATATAGGCATTAATAGAGGTCAGGCGGTGAATAAAGCCTTTTTCTAATAGAAAGTCGAGTGTACGGTACACCGTTGGTGGGGCAGCAGGACGGTCGCTGGCATTTTTCATTTGTGCCAGCAGGTCATACGCACCCATCGGGCCGCTTGCATTCAGAATCAGTTCCAGTACCTCTTTGCGTAAAGGAGTGAGGCGTGCGCCACTTGCCGCACAAAGACTCTCTGCTTCGGCCAGACGTTGCGCGACATTTGGATGGTCGTGTACGCCGTGCAATGCATTGTGGTGTTCGTGCGAACATGAACCCATAGTTCACCTCAGGTGCGAAACTGAAAATTAAAAGATTTCAAATCTTAACATGAAGCGCCCAGAGTTTCGATTGGGCATAGGTATTTTTGTAATTTTGTTATATTATAACACTATTAAATTTGTCCTTATATAGCGATTTCTCTTCATGTTCCGTTTCCTTGCCCTGTGTAGCCTGGCTTTGTTCAGTACCATTAGCTGGTCGCAAAGTCTGGTGGTTTCAACGCAGCCGATTTATCTGATTGCCAAGACCATTACTCAAGGTGTGGAACAGCCGACTTTATTATTGGCCAATCAAAGCGGTCATGATGTCAGCCTCACCCCGGCACACCGTAAAACCATTCAGGATGCGGGGCTGGTGATCTGGCTGGGACAGGCCCATGAAGCGCCTTTAGCAAAAGTACTCGAAGAAAGTAATAAAAGTATCGCAATTCTGGATTCCAGCATTATTAATCCTTTGCCAATGCGTAATCCGCGTGGTGAAGCCTTAAAAAATACGGTTGATACACATGTCTGGCTGGACCCAAATAATGCAGTTCGCATCGGTTTCTTTATTGCTGCGCTGCGTTCACAGCAAATGCCACAGTACCGTGAAACTTACTGGAAAAATGCACGTGCTTTTGCACAAAATATGCTAACGACAGCACAACGTTATAGTTCAACTTCTAAGCCACGCCCCTATTGGTCATATCATGATGCCTATCAATATCTAGAGCGTCCGCTAAACCTGAAGTTTATGGGTGCACTCACCGATGATCCGCATGTGTCACCAACGGTTGCACAGATCAAGTACCTGCAGGATACCCGCGCACAGACCAAAATGTGTCTACTGGCTGAGGGACATGCCAATGCCAATCAGTACAGAAAACTGAACCCGGTAGTTTTCCAGCATGTAGACGAAAGCATGAGTGGGGCAGGGGACTTTATCCAAGGCTGGCAACAATTAGCTGATCAAACGAACAAATGTGTGCTAAATTCTCGATAATGATTAAAAAGTGATCGATTTTTGCTTATTTTAGAAACGATTGAACCATCGAATTTTTCGAAGCTAAGCTCGGGAAAAGATTGCATGTTAAAGGGTGTAACTCTATAATGCCTGCGATTAAAAATAATCATCAGCTAAACTTGTCAAGCATGATTGCTGTGAGTGAATAAATAATGAGCCGAACTAGTCGCTTGATTGACCGACGATTAGCGAAAGCTTTAGTCATCTTGCAAGCAGTAATGATACCCGTTTCAGCGTTGTTAGGTTGGGTTCTGAAGGACACAACCGCAGCCTTGAGTGCAGCCTTGGGTGCATTCGTATGTTGGCTGGCGACCTGCTACTTTAGCTGGCAGTCGTTTCGTGCTGCGGGCGCGCGAGCTTCCAAACAAGTTCTATCGAACATGTATAGGGGCATGCTCGGTAAGTTTGCAATTGTGATTGTTGGATTCATTTTGATTTTAAGCAATGTCAAGCCGTTATCCCCGGTTGCATTGTTTTGTGGTTTTATACTCGTTCAAGCCATGTCGTGGGTCGCTCCGTTTTGGGTGTCACGTCTACAAAGACGAGTTTAAGCGCAGCAAAAATTGAAAAGTTTTTTCAGAAATAAGCGAGATATCAAGCAGCACGCGATATTCGTAAGTTTCATTAGTTTTTGACATTGACCAGGTGTGATTTATGGCTGCTGAAGAACATGCCCTTACTTCGACCGAGTACATCAAGCACCACTTGACCAACATGACCTATGGCAAAATGCCGGACGGTACATGGAAATTGGCCGAGAATGGTGCTGAAGCTCAACAGATGGGGTTCACTGCTATTCACTTGGATTCAATGGGTTGGTCAATCGGCCTTGGTATTCTTTTCTGTTTCATGTTCTGGATCGTAGCGAAAGCTGCAAACTCTGGTGTTCCTACCAAGTTCCAGTCTGCAATCGAAATGATTATCGAGTTTGTTGACTCAAGTGTACGCGATACTTTCCACGGAAAATCGCGTTTGATCGCTCCACTAGCGCTAACCATCTTCGTGTGGATTTTCCTCATGAACTTGATGGACTTGATCCCTGTTGACTGGATTCCTTATATCGCTCAACACGTGATTGGTAGCCTTCTTGGTATTGATCCACACCACGTATACTTCAAGATCGTTCCATCTACTGACCCTAACATTACCCTTGGTATGTCATTGTCTGTATTTGCACTTATCTTGTTCTACAGCATCCGTGAAAAAGGTGTTGGCGGCTTCGTTGGTGAACTAGCACTTAACCCATTTAACCCAAGTAACCCAGTTGCAAAAGCGATCCTTATTCCAGTGAACTTGATTCTGGAATTGGTAACCTTCCTTGCACGTCCAGTTTCATTGGCTCTACGACTGTTCGGTAACATGTATGCGGGTGAGTTAATCTTCATTCTTATCGCGTTATTACCGTTCTGGATCCAGTGGGCGTTATCTGTGCCTTGGGCGATCTTCCACATTCTTGTTATTACGCTACAGGCATTCATTTTCATGATGCTGACTATCGTATACTTGAGCATGGCAAGCGAAAAGCATTAATGGTATTGCCTAACTGTCACGGGATGGTTGGGCACAATTTTTTAACTTAATTTGGTATAAAACCTAACCTCTGAGGAATTATCATGGAACTCACTTTAGGTCTAGTTGCAATTGCATCTGCTATCTTGATCGCTTTCGGTGCTTTAGGTACTGCGATTGGTTTTGGTCTTTTAGGCGGCCGTTTCCTTGAAGCTGTAGCTCGTCAACCAGAATTGGCTCCACAACTTCAAACTCGTATGTTCTTAATCGCGGGTCTTCTTGATGCTGTGCCTATGATCGGTGTTGGTATTGGCTTGTTCTTCATCTTCGCTAATCCATTTGTAGGTTAATCAGCTTAATTCCGAAATTCACTATTTGAGGAATTTGCAATGAATATCAACCTCACATTGTTTGGCCAAGCGATTGCGTTTGCGATTTTCGTCGCATTCTGCATGAAGTTTGTATGGCCACCACTAATCAATGCGATTAGTGAACGTCAGCGTAAAATCGCTGATGGCTTAAATGCTGCTGAAAAAGCGAAGGCTGACCTTGCAGATGCGCAAGCACAAGTGAAAGCTGAACTGGACGCGGCAAAAGCACAAGCGGCTCAATTGATCGAACAAGCGAACCGTCGTGCAGCGCAATTGGTAGAAGAAGCTCGTACTCAAGCGTCAGCTGAAGGTGAGCGTATTCGTCAACAGGCTAAAGAAGCTGTTGATACTGAAATCAATTCTGCTCGCGAAGAATTACGTCAACAAGTGGCTGCTCTTGCAGTTGCTGGCGCTGAGAAAATTCTTAGCCAGCAAGTTGACGCAGAAGCTCACAATGCCATGCTGACTCAGCTGGCTGCTAAACTTTAAGAGAGGCGGATTATGGCCGAACTCTTGACGTTGGCACGCCCTTACGCTAAAGCAGCATTTGCTTACGCTTCTGAGCAAGGTACAGCTGACTCTTGGTCAACTGCACTTGAATTGCTCAGTGCTGCGGTGCAAGACGAAGCATTTTCAGCTTATCTAAATCGCCCTGAGTTGACACCTGCTGAGCAGGTGACACTTTTTGCTAAAGTTTTAGGCGAAGACCAAACGCCTGCAGTGTCAAACTTTTTGACAATGCTTGCTGAAAACGCACGTTTGGCTTTGCTTCCTGAAATTGCTGCAGAATATGAACAGCTCAAATCACAGAATAACAATACTGTGGATGTTGTGATTGAATCAGCATTCCCATTGACTTCTGTACAGGAACAACTCCTTACTCACGCATTAGAGAAAAAATTCGAAGCGGCGGTAAATGTTTCTGTAGAAGTTAAACCAGAGCTTATTGCTGGTGTGGTTATTCGTGCAGGCGACCAAGTGATAGATGATTCTGCGCTTAATAAGCTTGAAAAAATGCGTACTCGTCTTCTTGCTTAAGAAATAAGAAGACTGAACTTTAAAAAGATTGAGGTATAGCGCAATGCAACAACTGAATCCATCCGAGATCAGTGCGCTCATTAAACAGCGTATCGGCGATCTGGACACCAGCGCGACCGCTAAAAACGAAGGTACCATTGTTATGGTATCCGACGGTATTGTGCGTATTCACGGCCTTGCTGATGCAATGTACGGTGAAATGATCGAATTCGACGGCGGCTTATACGGTATGGCACTGAACCTAGAACAGGATTCAGTGGGCGTCGTTGTTTTAGGTAACTACTTAAACCTTCAAGAAGGTCAAAAAGCGCGTTGCACAGGTCGTGTATTAGAAGTTCCGGTTGGTCCAGAACTTTTAGGCCGTGTAGTAGATGCTCTTGGTAACCCGATTGATGGTAAAGGCCCTATTGATGCAAAACTGACTGATGCTGTTGAGAAAGTAGCACCAGGCGTAATTTGGCGTCAATCAGTGGATCAACCTGTACAAACTGGTTATAAATCAGTAGATACAATGATCCCAGTAGGCCGTGGTCAGCGTGAGTTGATCATTGGTGACCGTCAGACTGGTAAAACAGCTATGGCGATCGATGCGATCATCGCTCAGAAAAACTCTGGCATTAAATGTGTATACGTAGCAATTGGTCAAAAACAATCGACTATCGCTAACGTTGTGCGCAAGCTAGAAGAAACTGGCGCTATGGCGTATACAACTGTTGTAGCGGCAGCGGCAGCGGATCCAGCAGCAATGCTTTTCCTTGCTCCGTACTCAGGCTGTACAATGGGCGAATACTTCCGTGACCGCGGTGAAGATGCTCTGATCATCTATGATGACTTGTCTAAACAAGCTGTAGCATATCGTCAAATTTCATTGCTTCTTCGTCGTCCACCAGGTCGTGAAGCTTACCCAGGTGACGTGTTCTATCTACATTCACGTCTACTTGAACGTGCTTCTCGTGTATCTGCTGACTACGTTGAGAAATTCACTAACGGTGAAGTTAAAGGCCAAACTGGTTCATTAACTGCATTGCCGATTATTGAAACTCAAGCGGGTGACGTATCTGCATTCGTACCAACCAACGTAATTTCGATTACTGACGGTCAGATCTTCCTTGAAACATCATTGTTCAATGCGGGTATTCGTCCTGCTGTGAATGCGGGTATCTCTGTATCTCGTGTTGGTGGTTCTGCGCAGACTAAAGTCATCAAGAAATTGTCTGGTGGTATCCGTACTGCACTTGCACAGTACCGTGAATTGGCAGCGTTTGCTCAGTTCGCTTCTGACCTTGACGAAGCAACTCGTAAACAGCTTGAACACGGTCAACGCGTAACTGAGCTTATGAAGCAAAAACAATATGCTCCATACTCAATCGCTGACCAAGCTGTATCAGTTTATGCATCTAACGAAGGCTATATGGCTGACGTAGAAGTGAAGAAAATCGTAGACTTTGATGCTGCGTTAATTTCTTACTTCCGTTCAGAACATGCTGCAGTTATGCAAAAAGTTGACGAGACTGGTGCTTGGGACAAAGATATCGAAGCTGAATTCAAAGCGGGTATTGAAAAGTTCAAAGCGACTCAAACTTACTAATTTAGCAACTTGCTAATTAGTGTTGGTTTGGTTCACGGAATCAACCTTCGAGGGCTCGAAAGGGCCTTCGAATACTAGGTTAAGCGTATGGCAAATTTAAAAGAAATTCGCGCCAAAGTAGCTAGTATCAAAAGCACGCAGAAAATTACTCGCGCGATGCAGATGGTAGCAGCTTCTAAGATGCGTCGTGCGCAAGAGCGCATGGCTCAAGGCCGTCCGTATGCCGAAAATATGCACCGTGTAATTGCTCACTTGGTTCAAGCGAATCCTGAATACAAACACCGTTATATGGTTGAACGTCCTGTAAAGCGCGTTGGCTATATCATCGTGTCATCAGATCGCGGCCTTGCTGGTGGTTTGAACATTAACCTGTTCAAGAAAGTGGTAAAACACGTTCAACAGCAACAAGAGCAGTCAATTGAAGTTCAATTTGCTTTGATTGGTCAAAAAGCGGTTTCGTTTTTTAAAAACTACGGCGGTAAAGTACTTGGTGCAACCACTCAAGTGGGCGACACTCCAAGTCTTGAACAGTTATCTGGTTCTGTACAGGTGATGTTAGACGCTTACGATAAAGGCGAGTTAGATCGTATTTATCTAGTATCTAACGGCTTTGTCAACGCCATGACTCAAAACCAAAAGATCGAACAGCTTGTTCCTTTAGCAGCTGCTGAAGAAGACAAGACGCTTAACCGTCAATACGGTTGGGACTATATCTACGAGCCTGAAGCTGAAGAGCTTTTAAATGGCTTGTTGGTTCGTTACATCGAGTCTGTGGTGTATCAAGGTGTGATCGAAAACATCGCGTGTGAGCAGTCTGCTCGTATGGTTGCAATGAAAGCTGCAACAGATAACGCGGGTGATTTGATCAAGAACCTGCAACTTATTTATAACAAGCTGCGTCAAGCCGCGATTACTCAGGAAATTTCTGAGATCGTTGGTGGTGCCGCTGCCGTTTAACATATATTAGTTTGAATTGAGGAGACAGCAATGAGTAGCGGTCGTATCATTCAGATCATCGGCGCGGTTATCGACGTCGAGTTTGAACGTAACAGCGTTCCTAAGATCTATGACGCTCTCCAAGTTGACGGTACTGAAACTACATTAGAAGTTCAGCAACAACTTGGTGATGGCGTAGTTCGTACTATTGCAATGGGTTCTACTGAAGGCCTTAAGCGTGGTTTGAACGTAACTAACACTAACGCTCCGATTTCTGTACCAGTAGGTACAGCGACTCTAGGTCGTATCATGGACGTTCTTGGTCGCCCGATCGACGAAGCTGGTCCAGTTGCGACTGAAGAGCGTTTACCAATTCACCGTCAAGCGCCTTCTTATGCAGAACAAGCGGCTTCTACTGACCTTCTAGAAACTGGTATTAAAGTCATCGACTTACTATGCCCGTTCGCGAAAGGTGGTAAAGTTGGTCTGTTCGGTGGTGCCGGTGTTGGTAAAACTGTAAACATGATGGAGTTGATCAACAACATCGCGAAAGCGCACTCAGGTTTATCTGTGTTTGCTGGTGTTGGTGAACGTACTCGTGAAGGTAATGACTTCTATCACGAAATGAAAGACTCTAACGTTCTAGACAAAGTAGCAATGGTCTACGGTCAGATGAACGAGCCACCAGGTAACCGTTTACGCGTAGCGTTGACTGGTTTGACTATGGCTGAGTACTTCCGTGATCAAAAAGACGAAAACGGTAAAGGCCGTGACGTACTATTGTTCGTCGACAACATCTATCGTTATACACTAGCGGGTACTGAAGTATCAGCACTTCTAGGCCGTATGCCATCTGCAGTAGGTTACCAACCGACTCTTGCAGAAGAGATGGGTGTTCTTCAAGAACGTATTACATCGACTAAGTCTGGTTCTATTACGTCAATCCAAGCGGTATACGTACCTGCCGATGACTTAACAGATCCATCGCCTGCAACTACGTTCGCTCACTTGGACGCAACTGTTGTATTGAGCCGTGACATCGCTTCTCAAGGTATTTACCCTGCGATCGATCCACTTGACTCTACTTCACGTCAGTTAGATCCACTTGTAGTTGGCCAAGAACACTACGAAATTGCTCGTTCAGTTCAAAACGTTCTTCAACGTTATAAAGAATTGAAAGACATTATCGCAATTCTTGGTATGGACGAATTGTCAGAAGAAGACAAACTTATCGTGTATCGCGCACGTAAGATCCAACGTTTCTTCTCTCAACCGTTCCACGTAGCTGAAGTGTTTACTGGTGCTCCTGGTAAACTTGTACCGCTTAAAGAAACGATTCGTGGCTTTAAAGGTCTTCTAGCTGGTGAATACGATCACATCCCAGAACAAGCGTTCTATATGGTTGGTGGTATTGACGAAGTGATTGCTAAAGCTGAGAAACTTTAATTAGTTCCCTAATTTAGGAGATTCTCATGGCGACTATGCAATGTGACGTTGTAAGTGTTCAAGAGTCTTTGTACTCAGGCACTGTAACTATGCTAATTGCTAAAGGTGCTGGCGGCGAGTTAGGTATTATGCCTGGTCACGCTCCGCTGGTAACTTTGCTCCAACCTGGCGCGATCCGCGTTATTTTGGAAAACGGTACAGAAGAATTAATCTATGTATCTGGTGGTGTTCTAGAAGTTCAACCGCATGTTGTTACGGTTCTTGCTGATACAGCAGTCCGTGCAGAAAACTTGGATGAAGCGGCAATTATTGAAGCGCGTAAACACGCTGAACAATTGCTAGCAAATCAAAAGGGCGATTTGGACGCTGCTGCTGCTTTGGCTGCTCTTGCAGAAACTGCTGCTCAGCTGGAAACGATCCGAAAAATCAAAAACCGTGCAATGTAATTGCTGGTTTAAGATTGAAAAACCACCCGAAAGGGTGGTTTTTTTATTGTAAAAATTCAGTTTGAATCTACTTATCTTATAAGTCTAGTAAAAAAAGTAGTCGCTTGTTAGATCTGTTAAATAGCTTTTTAACCAACCCGTATAATTATATTTTGTACCACACGATATAACTTTTACCCTTTCTCAGTAATGTTTTGAACCAATCTGTAAATATTCCCTGAACATAAAAAAATCAATGCTAAGTTAAGTGATTACCCCAGATACAAGCTTGTTTAAGTTGAATTGACGAGTTCAAAAACAAGCAAAACTTATAATTGAAAAAGGGAAAGTCATGGCATATCAATCTATTAACCCATTTACCAATCAAAAATTGAAAGACTATTCGCCACATACAGATGAGCATATACAAAATGCGCTGGATCAGGCAGAACAGATTCTCAAGTCAGACTGGCCACAACAGATTGATCAACGTATTGAAGTACTAAGGAATATCGCGCAAAAATTACGTGAACAAAAAACCGAACTGGCGAAGCTCATGACGCTGGATATGGGTAAACTGATTAAACAGAGTGAAGGTGAAATTGAATCTTGCGCCAAAATTGCCGAATACTTCGCTGATCACGCCAAAGAGTTTCTAGCTCCGGTGTCTTATGAAACGGAACTAGGAGAAGCATGGGTAGAGCATCATCCCTTAGGCATTATTATGGCGGTAGAACCCTGGAACTTCCCATTCTATCAATTGATGCGTGTTTTTGCTCCCAACTGCGCGATTGGCAACCCTGTGGTAGCCAAGCACGCCAGTATCGTTCCGCAATGTGCTGAAGCTTTCGAACAGTTGATTCTGGATGCAGGCGCGCCGAAAGGTGTGTGGACTAATTTATTTATCAGTAGCGATCAGGTTGCAGATATTATCGCAGATCCGCGTGTACAAGGCGTTGCTCTCACGGGTTCAGAAGGCGCAGGGCGTGCGGTAGCAGGGCAGGCTGGGAAACATGTTACCAAATCGACTTTAGAACTGGGCGGTAATGATGTATTCATTGTGCTGGATGATGCTGATCTGGAAAAAGCGATCAAAATCGGCTGTCAGGCACGCGTCAATAACACGGGGCAAGTTTGTACAGCAGCTAAACGTTTTATCCTGCATGAGAAAATTGCAGAACAATTTAAAGCGGGCATGCTCGAGGTCTTTGAAGGCTTAAAAATTGGTGATCCATTGGATTCTGAAACTACTCTTGGCCCACTGTCTTCGGCAGATGCGTTGGAAAAACTGACCAAACAGGTCGATAAGGCGGTAGCGCATAGTGCTACTGTGCTGACTGGTGGTAAGCCTTATGAACATGAAGGTAATTTCTATCAGCCAACTATTCTGGAAAATATCAGCCGTGATAATCCGGCTTGGTATGAAGAATTCTTTGGCCCGGTCGCTCAAATTTATGTGGCAAAAGATGAAGATGAAATCGTTTCGATTGCCAACGATTCGCATTATGGTTTGGGCGGTGTGATTCATTCTCAAGATATCGAGCGTGCCAAAAAACTGGCTTCACGGGTCGAGACCGGCATGATCTGGATTAACTGGTTTACTGATACCGCACCAGAGCTGCCATTCGGTGGTATCAAAAACTCTGGTTATGGGCATGAATTATCGATCGACGGTTTCAGAGAATTCACCCAAAAACGTTTAGTCGTCGTGAAAAGCCCTAAAGAATAATGACTTTTCTGTCCTATTCTTCTAGTAAAGAAGCGGCTTTTTAGACCGCTTCTTCTATTAATCTATATTTAATAGTAATAAACCAGTCTGGTGACTGGTTTATCAAGGAGCCTGGGTCATCTATAAAACTGAGATCAACTTTCCTGTTCTGCTGCCTGGGATGGTTTCTCAGGAATCATCATTGCGGCCAGCTTGATCATTTCAGACTGGATATTTCCCATCTGTTTTTCCAGCTTCTGGAAATCCACTTGGCTGAAATCCATCTGGCCATTCAGGAAAGGAGATGCCAATGCTTGCTGGTTGGCATTCATCAGGTTGCTACGTACCTGATCAACTTCCTGACTTTTCAAGTTTAAGCCACTTAAAGTCTGGTTAAAGCCTTTTAATTGCTGTTGCAATTGCATTGCGGCGCTCTGCAATTGAGAAGTATCTTTTTCACTGACTGCAGTTTCCAGTTCAGTCTGGGTTTGCTTCAGCTGAGTCACGTAATCACCAGCCTTTAACTGCAAATCGGCCACATCACGTACGATGTAGAACATATTGCCACTTTTAAGGTCTGCAGAAGATTGCTGTACTTCAGTATTTTCTGATACTGCTGTCTGTTCTTCTGCTACATCCTGTTGCTCCGGTTTTTCAGTATATGAAGCAGGGGCAGAAACCTGATCACATCCCAGCAAACTCAATGCACCTGCAAAAAGGGCAAAAGGTAGTACGCTATTTTGGAGAATTTGCTTAAATTTCATTGGGGTGCTCATCATTTACTGCTTACAGGCATTAATATAGGGATGAAATTTGTAGAAAATGCGGAGAGTTGCAAATGAATAACAAAAAAGGCTTCACTATAGATATTCAAACATAAAAAAGAGCGTCAAAGCGCTCTTTTTTCACCGAGGAGAGCAGGGTTTAAGCTGCAATAATTTTAATGACCTTATCGTTAACGACATTCATCAGAATATAGTCGCCATTCACTTTAATCCATTGCTGATTTCTACCTGGCTTGTTGAGTCGTTTATATTTGCTGTGATCCACTTTATAGATTTTGCTTTGGTATTGGCTCGGAACTTTTTGACCTACTCGCCAATCACGTGATGGATCAACTTTTTATAACCCTGTTTATGCTGTTGAGCTGGGTGTTTGTTTTGCTGATGGTGCTGAGGAGCATGATGCTGTTGTTGAGCATGCGACTTGCTATATTGATGGTGATCCTGAGGCGCAGCCATGGCAGGAATAGCAACCAGTGCAGTTGAGATCGATAAAACAATTGCTTTAACCAGCGTTTTCATACTTTACCTTTCATTATGGCGGTGTGTTTGTGTATGAGCTCATCATAGGCTGGCAGAGGTGTTTGAAATTGAAGAGAGTGTAGTGTAAATATTAAAATCTGGAAGGAAAATAGAAGAAGTAAATTGAATGATTTTATTAATATACATATCTTTTTTTAATTAAAAAATATAAGCATCTCTAACCATGAGAGATGCTTATATTACTATTGCAAATTATTTAGCCAATTCGGCATTAATTGCATCGATGATACGTGGATCATCTGCAGTAATATCCGGTGCAAAGCGAGCCACTACTTCACCATTTTTATTGACCAGGAATTTTTCAAAATTCCATAGCACTTCAGGTGGCTGGTTTGGAGTCAGGCCGTAATCAACCAGATCTTTCCACCATGGGCCTTCACCGGTACGTTCAGGAATCGCTTGGGTTAAAGCAGCATATAAAGGATGTTTTGCTTCTCCAACGACCGGGATCTTGGCAAATAGCGGGAAATCGACCTGATAGTTTACTGAACAGAATTCCTGGATTTCCTTCTCGCTGCCTGGCTCCTGTGCCAGGAAATCATTTGATGGGAAACCTAGAATCTCCAGACCTTCGGCTTTTTTCTCGTTATACAGCTTTTGCAAGCCTTCATATTGTGGAGTCAGGCCACATTTAGATGCCACATTGACGATGAGCAAAACTTTGCCCTGATACTGATTGAGAGTGAATTCTGCACCCTGAATGCTTAATACTGGAATGTCGTAGACTGAAGTGCTCATATGAAGTCCTGTTTTTGATGTGTTTATCCTGTCGAATGTTGTAACGGGTATTCCGGCTGAGTACAAGTAAAAACATGTAGGGCAGTCGGGTAAATTTAAATCCATGCATTAATTTTATGTGAAAAATCAATTATGCTTGTGCTACACAATAACGGCGTTGAATTGAAAGCTGCTGGCTTGGACTTGCAGACAATGCTGAACCCTACACTTTATGGATGAGTATATGACACAGCAACACAAGGTAGTGTGGTGGGCATTTTTACTGCCATTGACTGCGGTACTGATCTGGTCACTGAATATTGTCGTGACCCGCTATGTGACCGACTTTATCTCGCCGGTGAGCATCAGTTTTTATCGCTGGTTTTTTGCCTTTCTGATTCTAACCCCGTTTATTTTGCCGCGGGTGATTCGTGAGCGTGCCCTGATTGTACCGCATCTGAAACAGCTGGCAGTGCTGAGTGCCTTTGGTCTGGTGCTGTATCAGGGACTGGCTTATACCGCTGCACATTACACCACCGCCACCAATATGGGCATTATTAATGCCTTTATTCCGATTTTTACCATTTTTGTGTCGATGCTGATTCTGCGCGATATTCCGAATCGCTACGCCATTATTGGCAGTCTGTTGTCCTTTGCCGGGCTGATCTATGTGATGGGGCAGGACAATCCTTGGGGCCTGCTGCATGCCGGCGGCCAATGGGGCGATCTGCTGATGATTATCGCCGTGTTTTTCTATGCCTTTTATGGGGTTTTTCTGAAAAAATGGCAGCTGCAGATTCCGTTAATGCTGAGCCTGTATGTGCAGATTCTGTTTGCGCTGCTGTATCACCTGCCGTTTGTGACTTGGTTGGGTCTTGATGCCATCAATATGACCAATGCCGGCAGCGTTATCTACGCCAGTATTTTCCCTTCATTAATTGCCCCTTTGGTGTGGATGATGGCGATTCAGCGTCTGGGACCGACCCGCACCAGTATCTTTATGAACCTGATGCCGGTGTTTACCGCTTTAATTGCCTTTGTCTGGTTAAAAGAGGCCTGGACCATTTATCACAGTATTGGTGGGGCGATTATTCTGTTCGGAATTGTGCTGGCCCAGAAAAAACTGTGGCGCCAGTGCTCCTGAAAGCCAAATAGTTGCCCAAAAAACGAACAAACAAACTTAATTTTTTGCTTGAATGATCTCGTGAATAAAGGCAAATAGACTTTAGTCGAGAAGAGTAGCTTTTAGCTTCTTTAAAAAGCACTTTAAAAAGAGCAAGATAATTTGAATTTTTTTCAAATAATGATTGATTAATCATAGGTTTAAGCTGTTTTTTAAGAGCTAAAATATATTTGTTTTTTTAAACTGTTCGCCCATAATACGCTCCATCGCAGATTAGCGACTGTTGCTGAAATGCCCAGAGATTTCGATACCCTCTGGATGTGATAATACACATCCTTTTTTATGCTCAACCATCCCTATATGGTTGAGCTTTTTTTTGTCTTAAAACTTTAGTCGGCTTGAAAAGAAAAATGACTGAGCAAAGGCTCAGTCACGAATAATTTCACCTGTTACAGCATCAATAATCCGGCTTGGTTTCTGGCTCAGTCCCAGATCACCATTCAGATAATTCAGGTCCTGACCAAAATAACGCATGGCATCTTGCAGGGAACGTGCAGGTTCTAAGCCGGCAGGATTGGCACTGGTTGAAACAATAAAACCGCCAAAAGCCTGACACAAGGCTACACAAAGAGGATGAGTGGTCACGCGCACTGCCACTTTAGGGTGTTTGCCTTTAATCCAGCCTGGAATATCGTCATTGGCAGGGAGTAACCAGGTGGTTGCCCGGTCTGTAGGTCGATCATTACTCCAAGACTCAATTACTTTTTCACGCATTTCTTCACTTAGATCCTGAAGTAAATGTTCCACTTGTGAAATATGAGCTGCGAGTAAAATCACGCCTTTTTCAATCGGGCGCTGTTTTAAGGTTAAAATCTGGTGAAATGCCTGTTCATTGTGAGGGTCACAGCCCAAACCCCAGACAGCCTCTGTAGGGTATGCCAAGACTTGTCCTTGTTTCAGGAATGTCGCTGCTTCGGCAACAGAGGTGGTGATCATGTATATACCTTTTAAAAACAACAAAGGGCTATTGTGAACCTTATTTGCCTGTACGACAACGTAGAAACATACCGGATTGCTGTGTACTGAAACCGAGTAATTCCAGTTCCATCAACTGTGCTGTGATTGTGGAAACATCCTGGCTGAGTTGAATGCTGATCTGATCTAGGCCTTGTCCGATCCAGTCGAGCTGGTTGTAGAGCGGAATCAGGTGTGCTGGAATCTCGATCAATTCGGGTTCACTATTTTCTGCTTTAGAAAATTGTTCAGCTGCCTGCCATTGGGTGGCTAATGCCAGATCTTCAACCACCTGGTGTGGATGATCAATCAGAATTGCACCTTCGCGGATGAGCTGGTGACAGCCTTTGTGATTTTCACTGTAGATATGTCCAGGAATCGCAAACACGGTTTTTCCTTGTTCGGCAGCCAGTTTGGCGGTGATGAGTGAGCCACTTTTCAGTGCAGCTTCAGCCACAATAACACCCAGACTCAGTCCACTTACAATACGGTTACGCCGTGGAAAATGATATTGCAGAGGCGGAGTACCGGGCAAAAATTCTGTAATCACCGTGCCGCCTTGGGCAATGATCTGTTCTTTTAATGGCTGATTTGTCGCCGGATAGGTTTGATCCAGACCCGTGCCCATCACTGCAATCGTACGATGCTGCTGTAGCGCTGCCCGATGTGCCGCTTCATCAATGCCTTGCGCCAGTCCACTATTGATATAAAAACCTTGTTCACTTAAGTAATACGCAAAATCATAAGCCATCTGACGACCGTGATTGCTCGGTTTGCGGCTGCCCACAATTGCCACCTGTGGCTGTAATAAACTGTCGGCTTTACCCTGACCAAATACAATCGGCGGTTTATCGGCGTAATGACTCAGTTGCTGAGGATAGTCCGCTTCATTATGTAATAAAATAAAGTCGCAAGTTTTCTGGATCTGCTCCAGACAAAACTGAAACTCGCGCTGGGAATCTTTGCAATTGAAATCCTGAAGCCGCTGGATATGATTTTTATGAACGCCTAGTTTTAGCCAGGTCTCGACTTGATCCGGCTGAACAGCATCAGCAAGATTTTCATAATATTCAGATAAGCGATAGAAACTGGTGAGGGAGTGCTGGACTACATACCATAAGCGAATGTTGTCCAGTTGAGTCGTAGATAACGAATTCAACATATTGAGACCTATCTTGCGTCTTCTTATTTTTATAATGAGTAATGAGGTTAAGATGATGCTGAATCACAGCATCATCTTAAAGTTCTTGTAAATTATTCGTCCAGCAGCGGTGGCTGAATGGTAGCGCCCACTTTGATCGGCAATTCACTGTCTAGGACATAGGCATAGCTGAACTGATCAAACGTTTTGAAGACCATGACATTACCAATACGTTCGCCCGGAAGCTGCACACGCTCTTTGGTTTTTGGATCAGTCACGACTTCACCTTGCTGATTCACACTAAACACATGACCAGACTGAACGCCATGTGCTATGCCACGGTCAATGGTGACAACACTATGACGTGCAGCTGTACCAATTGAACCCAATACACGAATGATCTGACCACCTGAAATGTTGTTTTCCGCATTTACTGGATAGAACAGGGTAGGCAGCATTGGATCATATTCTGGTAGTACCCGGTCACCACGGCGGACTTCAGCATTATAGCTGTCGGTCAGTTCCAGTGTGGTGATATCACCTTCACCACGGATTGCAATACCAGAAGCGACCTGCTGTAGTTCTATAGCAGCAGTGTATTTTTTACCATTAGCATCAGTCAGTATATAAGGTTCAGCTTCGCGGTATACTGCATAACGTTGACCTACTTCCAGGCCATTCCCACGTGCATAAACTTTCTGACCTTTACCGGCCAGTACACGTTGATCAGCCGTACCCAGAATATAAGGAGTGCCTTCAATAGAGTCTGCTGCCATAATTGTATAGCGCTCTAGCCATTGCTGGATATGGGCTAAAGGAATAACAGGAATGGTATTGTTGAGCGATTCAATACGTACCTGAGGCTGTAACTTATTCGTGCCAAGGTAGCGATTGATGATACCGGTACAGCCATCACCTTCATCTTTACCAATGATTGGTCGGCCCTGGTAATCGCACATCAGCAGACGGTCACCTGGAAAAATCCAGTGTGGATTTTTCACATGCTTATTACCTGCCCAGATTTCTGGCCAGCGTACCGGATTTTTAAGAAAACGCTTGGAAATATCCCATAATGTGTCACCTTTTTTTACCACATAGACATTCGGTGCTGATGCTTTCAGGCTTGGTGGATTGACATTACGAGCTGGTGCTGCATGTGTAGTTGAAATTGTCCCCATACCAACACCCACACAAACTGCAAGTGCGAGCATTTGATTTTTAATCCCCAAGGCACTAAAAGATGGCATGCCCTTCAAAACCTTTTTCATTATCATAATTCCTAAAATTATGTATGTAAGTTGCGTTATAATAACGATCTTACACACAATTTTTTAATGAAGCATTCCTTCATTTGGTTTTTTGATCAATGGCATAATTGAGGACGCAGTATGGCCTTATTACCTATTTTAAGTTTCCCGGATCCCCGTCTTCGTACCATTGCACAACCAGTCGAAGAGGTTACTGATGAAATTCGTCAGCTCGCTGCAGATATGTTTGAAACCATGTATGAAGCGCCCGGCATCGGTTTAGCCGCGACACAAGTCGATCGTCATATTCAGCTGATTGTGATGGACCTGTCTGAAGATAAAGATCAACCCATGGTGTTCATTAACCCCAAAATTACACCATTGACTGAAGAAACACAGCCATACGAAGAGGGCTGTCTATCAGTACCTCAAATATACGATAAAGTTGAGCGTCCGTCACGTGTAAAAATTCAAGCAATTAATCTTGAAGGTCAAGCATTTGAGGTTGAGGCAGATGGCCTGTTGGCTGTGTGTATCCAGCATGAAATGGACCACTTAAATGGTAAACTTTTCGTGGATTATTTATCACCTTTGAAGCGCCAGCGTGCCCGTGAAAAAATTGAAAAGGCAGCACGTCAGCGTGATAAAGCCAAAGTTGCAGTGAAACGCTAAGTATTTTGTCGTATTCATGCATTGATTATTGCCCAGTTTTTACTGGGCTTTGCTATAATTAACGGTGACAAATTTTTATTTGCCCTTCTCCTATGGTGACACGTGGCGGGTTGCTACTTTCTCTGGCAGCCGTATTTTTACAGATCGCTGTATTCCTGCAGCCTTTGCTGCCGAAGCAATATCAGGTTGCTCCGGTCTGTGAAACCATTACGCGTGCACTTTTGTTGCCTTTATCACATGAGCATCACGCTGCTCATTCTCATCATGCTGACCACAGTATTCAGACTGCGTCTGTAGAAGGTGCCCATGACCATCATGATGCCAATCATCAATGTCAGTACTGTACCGTCTACGGCAATCTGGTTCTGCCACCTGAACTGGATCTAAAAGAAGTACTGGATCGAATCCAGGTTCGACTGATTGCATTTAAACAAGCATTCAGTCATGTCTGGTTTGTTCTGCAACAACTCTTTCTGCTACCACAGGGCAGGGCACCACCACTGTTTGCATAAATCCACGTTGTTTTTGCCTGGGTCTTAATTGACTTAGGCCGTGTTCAATTTATGTATTCAGTGAGATAGAAATGGCTCAGCCTAAATTTTCTTTACAGCCACTTGTGGCTGCGATTTGTGTTGCTTGTTATTCTTCAATGGTGCTGGCAAATGAAACCATGCCAGTACAGACCATGGCTCCAATTGTGGTGACTTCTGCTACAGGTAATGATGCTAATGGTCTGATTGTGCGTGCAGATCCGAAACAGCCGATTCAACCCATTCCTGCCAGTGATGGTGCTGATTATCTGCAAAGTATTGTGGGCTTTAGCTCGGTTAATAGTGGGGCTGGTACCAATGGTGATGTCACTTTCCGCGGTATGTTCGGTTCGCGTATTAAAATCTTGACCGATGGCACAGAAAATCTAGGTGCCTGCCCAAGCCGGATGGATTCACCAACCTCTTATATTTCGCCAGAAAGCTATGACCGTATTTCGGTGATTAAAGGACCACAAACGGTTCAGTATGCCAATACCGGCTCAGCAGCTACCGTGATTTTTGAACGTAGCCCGGAACAGTTTGATGGAGATCATCACTATCGTGGTCAGGCCAGTATTTTGATGGGTTCCTTCGGGCGTCTTGATCATAATGTCGAAGTTGCAGCAGGTGATGAGCAGAAATATATTCGTCTCAATACCAACCGCTCGGTAGCCAACAGCTATCAGGATGGTAATGGCAATACTGTGCCATCAGACTGGGAACGCTGGAATGCTGATCTGGCTTTAGGCTGGACACCCGATGAAAACACCTGGGTAGAACTGACCGGTGGTAAGGCCGATGGTGAAGCAGTGTATGCTGGTCGTATGATGGATGGTTCACAGTTTGCCCGTGAAAGCTTAGGTCTACGTGTAGAAAAGAAAAATGTGACAGATGTAATCAAAAAAATTGAAGCACAGGTCAACTACAATTTTAATGACCACGTGATGGATAATTTTAGTTTACGTGATGTTGCTGAACCCGATAAAGCAATGACGGTTACACGCCGTACTTTAAATGGGCGCTTAGCGGTAACAAATGAATGGGAAAACATCCAGCTTATAACAGGGGTGGATTCACAACTTAATAAACATGCCGGGGGGATGTATCATTCGACTATGCCAATGATGAACTCACCTGTTACGACAGATATGGAGTTTCAGTCGATTGGTGGTTTTGGTGAGTTGAGCTATGACTTGGGTGGAGATAATAAGTTAGTTAGTGGTCTGCGTATCGATCAGGTTAGCATTGATGCTGTTAAACGTAGCCTTGAGCGTACAGAAACCTTACCGAGTGCTTTTATTCGTTTTGAAAATACCCATCCTGACCATGATGACGGCAAAACGTATATAGGATTAGGTTATGTAGAACGTGTACCTGATTATTGGGAATTATTCAAAACAGACCTCAACGGGCAAGCACCATCGACCTTTAAGGACTTAAAAAATGAAAAAACTTTACAGCTTGATCTCGGTTATCAACATCATCATGGTGCATTGAACTCTTGGGTGTCTGCATATACAGGTCTAATTCAGGATTATATTTTAATTAATTATGATGCTGACAAAAAAACAGGACATGGGATCAATGCAGCTGATTCTAAAAATGTTGATGCTGTCATTGCCGGTGCAGAAGCAGGTATTGGTTATCAATTTACTGACGCCATTCAAGCCGATGTGAGCGCAATGTATGCTTGGGGTGAAAACACGACCAATAATACGCCGTTGCCACAAATTGCACCTTTAGAGGGGCGCGTTAATCTTCGTTATATCCAAGATCGTTATACCTTGGGTGCTTACTGGCGCATTGTTGATGGTCAAAGTCGTATTAGCGAACGTGAGGGTAATATTGTTGGCTACGACAACAAGAAGAGTGCAGGTTTCGGTACATTGTCTTTAAACGGTACTTATAATTTATCCGAGGGTGTGATGTGGGTCTAGGATTTTAGACCATGCCTATAAGTGATAATCTACTCCCCAATAAGCATGGGAAATGCTTGTTTTTGGAGTCAACCATGACACGAAGAAAACGTCGTAATCATTCAGCAGAGTTTAAAGTTAAAGTTGCTCTCGCAGCAATTAAAGGCGACCACACACTCGCTGAACTTTCTACTCAATTCGATTTACATCAAAACCAAATCATCGATTGGAAAAATCAACTGCTTGAGCAATCAGTCAATATTTTTTCACGACCAACAGCACAACAAGAACCAGAGATTGACCTCAAAGCTCTACATGCCAAGATAGGACATCAGGCATTGCAAATTGATTTTT